>CAURHZ010000237.1:0-3126 GCA_963524345.1 uncultured Streptococcus sp. | reverse complement strand
CACCAAGTTCAGTTGCTTTTTGAAGAGCGTATTGGGCAACGTTACCAGAACCTGAAATAACAACTTTCTTACCAGCAAAGCTATTACCGTTAGCTTTAAGCATTTCTTCAGTGTAGTAAACCAAACCGTAACCAGTTGCTTCTGGACGAATCAAACTACCACCAAATCCAAGAGGTTTACCAGTCAAGACACCAGCATCAAATTGGTTAAGGCGTTTGTACTGTCCGTAAAGGTAACCAATCTCACGTCCACCAACACCGATATCACCAGCAGGTACGTCAAGTGATGGGCCGATGTATTTTTGCAATTCAGTCATGAAGCTTTGGCAGAAGCGCATCACTTCAGCATCTGTTTTACCTTTAGGATCGAAGTCTGATCCACCTTTACCTCCACCGATTGGAAGTCCAGTCAAAACGTTTTTAAAGATTTGTTCAAATCCGAGGAATTTCAAGATCCCTTGGTTTACAGTTGGGTGGAAACGAAGTCCGCCTTTGTATGGTCCAACAGCTGAGTTGAATTGAACACGGTAACCACGGTTTACTTGAACTTTTCCATCACGGTCAACCCAAGGAACACGGAAAGAAATCACGCGCTCTGGTTCAGTAATACGTGCCAAGATATTTTCTTCGATATACTCAGGGTGTTTTTCAAATACAGGTTCTAAAGTGTTGAAAAATTCTTCAACAGCTTGGAGGAATTCAGCCTCGTGCCCGTTACGAGCTTTTACAGTTTCAAACACGCTTTGGATATATTCTTTAGCAGATGTCATATCGTTCTCCTTTTGTTGTCATATTTTATTACATGAGTCATTATAGCAGAAATTTTTTTAACTGTAAAGAGAAAAACAAAAATTTTCTAAAAATTCTATCAATTTAGTTCCAGATTTTTCTTTAATTCATAAAATACGAACCTTTTTCTTTGAAATATCTTTCTCAAAGAGAAAATCTGAAAATGTGATATAATATTAGCAATAAAAGGAATCTGGAGGATTAGAATCATGGTATCAACGAAAACACAAATAGCTGGCTTTGAGTTTGACAATTGTTTGATGAATGCAGCAGGTGTGGCTTGTATGACGATAGAGGAGTTAGAAGGGGTTAAAAACTCAGCGGCAGGAACCTTTGTCACTAAGACAGCAACCTTGGACTTTCGTCAGGGAAATCCTGAGCCACGCTACCAAGATGTTCCACTTGGTTCTATCAACTCTATGGGCTTGCCAAATAATGGTTTAGACTATTATTTGGACTATCTTTTGGACTTGCAGGAAAAAGAGCCAAACCGAACTTTCTTCTTATCTCTAGTCGGCATGTCTCCAGAGGAAACTCATACCATCTTGAAAAAAGTCCAAGATAGTGATTTTCGTGGTCTGACTGAGCTAAACCTATCTTGTCCAAATGTTCCAGGTAAACCTCAGATTGCCTATGATTTTGAGACAACAGACCGGATTTTGGCAGAGGTGTTTGCCTACTTCACCAAACCTCTTGGAATTAAATTGCCACCATATTTTGATATTGTTCACTTTGACCAAGCGGCAGCTATTTTCAACAAGTATCCTCTTAAGTTTGTCAACTGTGTCAACTCTATCGGAAACGGTCTTTATATAGAAGATGAGTCCGTCGTTATTCGTCCTAAAAATGGTTTCGGTGGCATTGGTGGCGAGTATATCAAACCGACTGCTCTAGCTAATGTTCACGCCTTTTATCAACGTTTAAATCCTCAAATTCAAATCATTGGAACAGGTGGCGTGTTGACTGGTCGTGATGCCTTTGAACATATCCTCTGTGGAGCGAGTATGGTGCAGGTAGGAACAACCCTTCACAAAGAGGGAGTTGGTGCTTTTGACCGCATTACTAATGAACTGAAAGCAATCATTGCGGAAAAAGGGTACGAAAGCCTAGAAGATTTCCGTGGGAAGTTGCGCTATATCGATTAAATTCATTAAAAAATTAGAAGAAAGGAGAGAAGATGCTAGCTATTGAAGAAAGCCAGAAGTTGACTTTATCAAATTTACCTATCCTGAGCCTATTTACAGGGACAGACCAGGGTCAGTTTGAAGTGATGAAGAGTCAAGTATTGAAACAGATTGGCTATGATTCTGCTGACCTCAACTTTGCCTACTTTGATATGAAAGAAGTAGTTTACAAGGATGTGGAACTGGAGTTAGTCAGCCTTCCTTTCTTTGCGGATGAGAAAATCGTGATATTGGATCATTTTGTCGATATCACAACAGCCAAGAAACGCTTTTTAACAGATGATGAGCTCAAGTCGTTTGAAGAATACCTTGATAACCCTTCGCTAACAACCAAGTTGTTGATCTTTGCGGAAGGAAAACTGGATAGCAAGAGACGGTTGGTTAAATTACTGAAGCGTGATGCTAAGGTTTTTGATGCAGTAGAAGCCAAAGAACAAGAATTACGCCAGCATTTCCAAAAGTGGAGCCAGAAACAAGGTCTGCAGTTTGCCAATCATTCTTTTGAAAATCTTCTCGTCAAGTCGGGTTTTCAATTTAGCGAAATCCAGAAAAATCTCCTCTTTTTACAGTCCTATAAGGAAAATTCTGTTATCGAAGAAGAGGATATTGTCAACGCTATTCCCAAGACCTTACAGGACAATATTTTTGATTTAACTCAGTTTATTCTGACTAAAAAGATGGACCAGGCGCGAGACTTGGTTAGAGACTTGACCTTGCAAGGTGAAGATGAAATAAAGTTGATTGCAGTCATGCTAGGACAATTTCGGACTTTTACTCAGGTGAAAATTTTGGCGGAGTCTGGGCAAACAGAATCGCAGATTGCAAGTAGTTTAGGAAGCTTTCTCGGACGCAATCCCAATCCCTATCAGATTAAGTTTGCGCTGAGAGATTCAAGAGGACTTTCCTTGAGCTTTTTGAAGCAAGCTATTTCTTATTTGATTGAGACAGACTATCAGATTAAGACAGGTCTTTATGAAAAGAGTTTCCTTTTTGAAAAGGCACTCCTACAGATTGCTAGTCAGGCCAATTGACATTTTTTGAAACTACAACTCGCGTCAGGATTATCTTGTCGTGGGTTTCTTGCTGATTTGCTTGTTTTATTAGAAAGTATTTCAGTGATTTCTTCATCTATAAGCAAAAAACTTGAAAAAAGT
>CAURHZ010000236.1:0-3144 GCA_963524345.1 uncultured Streptococcus sp. | reverse complement strand
CTAGCATAGGTAATCAAAATCATATAAAGGAAGAAACCAAGCCCTGCGGCCGCAATGGTTTGAACAATTTTTTTGTTTTCCTTAGATTCATCAATCTTCTCAGTAAAATCAACGGTTTGACTCAGGCGTTTTTCCTGTTCTTGAGACAAATTAGCTGCCGAACGATTGAGTTGGTATTGCAGTTCATTTAGTCTATTGGTTACAGCTAGTTTGATGCCACTTTCAAGAGAGGTTTCACCATGATAGACGGCCTTGATGACGCTGTCCTCTTGGTCGACGGTTAGGTAACCCTTGATTTTCTCATCCTTGATAGCAGTTTGGGCACTGGCTTCATCCTTATAATCAAAGTTGATACCATTAGTACCCTTGAGCCCTTCTTCCACAGATGGCACTGTTGTTACTACTGCTATCTTGCTATTCTTGGCCATAGAAGACCCTTGGAGGTAGCCAATTCCTACAGATAAGGCTAAAAAGAGGAACGGCGAAATCACCATAAAGAAGAAACTCCATGACTTAACATGTCGAAGATAGGTTTCCTTCATTACAACCCACATATTTCTCATACTTCCACCCCTGATTCTAGTTTAAAGATTTCATCAATTGTTGGCGCTTGCTGGTCAAAGGTTGCGATGTATTGCCCCTGAGTCAAGATTGGGAAAAGTTCCCTTCCAGCGCTCTCATCCTCCAAGATCAATTTCCAACTGCCTTGTTTGGTCAAGCTCACCTGTTTGACATGAGGAAGACTTTCCAATTCTTCCTTGCTTCGTTCACTTGAAACAAAGAGACGCGTTTTCCCGTATTGATTACGAACCTCCTGAACCGGCCCATGCAAGACCACACGGCCATCTCGAATCATGAGAATATCGTCACAAAGCTCCTCGACGTTGGTCATGACATGGTCAGAAAAGATAATGGTTGCCCCACGTTCTTTTTCTTGAAAAATAACTTGCTTGAGCAATTCTGTATTGACTGGGTCCAATCCACTGAAAGGCTCATCCAAAATAATCAGGTCTGGTTCATGAATCAGAGTAATAATGAGCTGAATCTTCTGCTGATTTCCTTTTGACAGACTCTTGATTTTATCTGTCAGCTTTCCTTTCACTTCCAACCTCTTCATCCATTGAGGGAGTTTTTCCTTGACCTCCTTGGCATCCATGCCTTTTAGAGTCGCCAAGTAGCGAACTTGTTCAAGGACTGTCAATTTAGGCATGAGACTGCGTTCTTCAGGCAGATAGCCAATCCGAGCGTAGGTCTCCTGACGGATATCCTGCCCATCCAGACTAATTTCTCCTTGGTATTCTAAAAACTTCAAAATACTGTGGAAAATCGTTGTTTTCCCAGCACCGTTTTTCCCTACTAGTCCCAAAATACGACCTGGTCGTGCCTGAAAGTCAATACCAAACAAAACTTGCTTGGGTCCAAAACTTTTCTCTAGACTTCTTACTTCTAGCATCTTTCACCTCCGAAATGTCTTGCACTCATTATACTCCTTTTTGATAGCCTTTACAATGTTTTCTGTCCATTTTTAGAAGACTATTGCTATGTAAAATATGGCCTGGAGCGTTTTTAGTGATAAATCCATTATACAGTAGCAAACTTAATTTATCACCTCCGTTCCTCAACTGTCTATTTTTGATCCTGAATTGTTATTTGAAAAGCAAAAATCCACCCCAAAGGATGGATTGATACTTTAACGCACTTCTGCATTCACTTTTTCTTCGAGAGAAGCTTGGATTTTTTCCATATAGCGTGCGACTTCTTCGTCAGTTAAGCTATCTTCCGGATTTTGGAAGGTCAAGCTATAGGCCATTGACTTCATACCAAGTCCCAATTTCTCACCTGAAAAGACATCAAAGAGTTTGATATCTGTCAAACGTTTCACACCGGCAGCTTGGATAGCGTCCACAACTTCTTGGTGAGTCACTTCTGCCTTAAGGAGAAGGGCAACGTCACGGCTGACTGCTGGGAATTTCGTGATTTCCACAAATGGAGCAGCAGGTTGAAGGGCTACTTCGATGGCTGAAAGGTTGAGCTCAGCCACATACGTTTCTGGAATATCGTAGGCCTTAGCAGTGACTGGGTGTACTTGACCAAGGAAACCAAGGACTTGGTCACCAAGTGAAATCATAGCTGTACGTCCTGGGTGGAGGCTTGCAATTTCAGCTGTAGCTGTATAGGTCACTGCAAGTCCCAAACGAGCAAAGAGGGCTTCAAGGATTCCTTTAGCATAGAAGAAATCAACTGGAACTGCTGCTGTTTGGAAATCTTTTTCAGCAACCAAGCCTGTCAAGGCAAAGGCAAAGCTGTTGATCTCATTTGGAAGTTCTTCTTTCGGATTACCTGTTTGTTCAAAGACTTTTCCAATCTCGTAAAGGGCCAAGTTTTTATTCTTACGAGCTACGTTGTAGGCCACCGTATCCAAAATACCTGAGATCATATTTTGACGGAGGACAGAACGATCCACTGTCATTGGCCACATGAGTTCTGTAAGGTTACTTGGTTGAGCTGTGAACTCAACTGCTTTTTCAGGAGTTGTCAGAGCATAGGTAATGATTTCTGTTAAACCTGCTCCTTCAGCAATCGTACGAACTTGACGGCGGAGTTTTTGTGTCACAGTCAATTCACCAGCTGTTCCATCGTCTTTTGGAAGACTAGTTGGCAAGCGGTCATAACCATAGATACGAGCGATTTCTTCAAAGAGGTCTGCTTCAATAGTGATATCCCAACGACGACGTGGTACGCTGACTGTAAAGCTATCTGCATTTCCAGAAAGGCCAAAGCCAAGACGACGGAAGACATCTTCTACATCAGTGTATGAAAGCTCCGTACCAAGGACGCGGTTAACGTCTGCAAGGGTTGAAGATACTTCTACATCTGCAGTGTCAAGCTCACCTGCTGAAACGATGCCTTTACGTACAGTAGCACCAGCAAGTTCTGCAATCATGCTAGCTGCCGCATCAAGGGCTTCATTGACTGTTGCCACATTAATGCCTTTTTCAAAGCGAGAAGACGACTCAGAACGAAGATTCAAGCGACCGCTAGTTTTACGGATAGATTTGCCATTGAAGACAGCAGCTTCAAGGACAACGCGACTAGATTTTTCAGAGATTTCTGTTGCTTGACCACCCATAACACCTGCAAGAG
>CAURHZ010000235.1:0-3150 GCA_963524345.1 uncultured Streptococcus sp. | reverse complement strand
AATTGTTTTTTGCTTAAGAACAACTTCGTAAGCAGGCGTTTTTGAGTATTTTAGTGGCTCTTTGTCAACTGTAGTGGGTTGAAATAATAGTCTTGAACCTGAGACAAAATAGTTCTCAGCCACAAAAAAGCTAGAGATCTCTAATAGCGGAACTCTAGCTTTTTAATTTTGAGTCGTTCTCTTATTGTATTTTAGGAGGTTATTGGCCATAAGTACCAATCCCATGTCAATTCTCACTTGACGCTTCCCTCTCAGATTCCATCTCTTGTAACCCAAACAAGCCTTTATCTGCCCAAAGACAGGTTCCACCTCAATCTTGCGTTGAGCGAAAATCTGTCTACCTTCGGGAGATAAAAGCGTCTGGCATTCTTTAGTTTTTAAGTGCTGATAGCGTTCATTAATATACAGTCCCTTTTGAGGGGCTGATTTAGGTTCATCAGCGTAGTAAACCTTGATTTCCTGTTGAAAGTCCGTCTGTGTTTTCTGATGTTTGATATGGTGAAAACGATAATACCAGCCGTAAGGATGTGTGTAGCTATCCTCCTTGTCATTATAGTGCCAATTCCCTAAGTTTCTAGCTGACTGTTTATATCCTCGAAAATTTTTACCGCTAAATTCCCAAACTAAGTTCCGCTATGGTGGAAGTTAGTGTGAGACGTTTGAATGGGGTTGAAGGTTAATTTTTAGAACTTATGTTGGAGTAATGTAGACGACTGACAGATTTCTTCTGCAGGTATTTTCGAAATACCAAGAAGCTTAGGAATCTCTTCTCCGTAAGTAAAAGCAAGGAGTTCATGGGCTGACTTTCCATTCAAAGCAGCGGGTTTGACACTGTTGACATGCGAACAAACGAGATTGATGTCCTCTTGAGTTAAGTTGTCAAAAGAAGTTCCCTTTGGTAGAATATCTCGAATCAGCGTGTGATTTTTCTCAATTCTCCCTTTCTGGTCAGAGCGATTAGGGTCACAAAAGAAGAGTCTACTCTCTCCTCTAACATCCATTTCGATGTCATCAACCCTGGCAAACTCTTCACCATTATCTGTCAGAATGACAGGGAAATTAGCAGATATGAAAGTAGATAGTTTTTTAGTTAGCTGAATTTAGTAGTGTAATCAATACTAAAATTAATATGTTTAAAATTAAATAAACATGTTTTTATAAGTAACTTTCAAACGGAGAGTTTTGCTGTGATTAATAGTATTATTTTTTACAACAAATAGGTTAATTCCAATGATGGATCCATCTATCAAACAACTTGCAATAAAATGTATAAAAATACAGTGCGCAGATGTCAGAAAATTGTCTACTTTCCCAAAATACTTTTTTTTTTTGTAAAAATTTAAGTCTAATCAGTTGAATATAAATAAAAAATAGAGTAAAATGATATGTATAAGTAATCATATTAGAATTGCAAGCTGTTCTTAGTGACAGCTAGTATTTTGTATGGATACTAAACTAAATAAATTTTTGAGGAGAAGATAATGGGAAATAAACCATCTATGAGTCGTTCTGAACGTTTACGTCGTGAAAAAGTCACGCGTTACTCAATTCGTAAATACAGTTTTGGAGCAGCTAGCGTAGCAGTTGCTGCACTTTTCATGTTCCTAGGGAATGGAGCTGTATCAGCTAATGAACTTGGGAAACAGGATTCAACAGTTATTGAAAAAAACCTTGAAGACAAAGCACCTCAAGAGGGAGACAAGGCTGTCCAAGCTGATGCTTCAGTAACAGAAGTGACTTCTAAACCAGAAGAATCAGCAAAACCAACTCCAACATTGGATAAGTCACAATTGGAAAGCTATATTGCTGAAATTGAAGAGAAAATTTCAGCAGGTAAATACGCTAATAAGACTGAGGAGAGCATCGCTCTTTTAAATTCTGAATTAGCTTCTGCCAAATCTGTCCTTGCTTCTGCAACTAGCCAAGATGAACTAAAAGCAGCTTATAACAAATTTGTCACTGTAGTAAGCTCAAAATTGCAAAATAAACCTGTAGAGAAAAAAGAAACACCAGTAGTAGATACTACAAATGGTAAAGAAACTGTTGGTAAAAAAGCAGAAAATACAGAGAAAAAATCTGATTCTAACTCAATTGAAAATACAGGTTCTAATGATTCACGTAATGGAAAAGCGTTAGATCGAGATAATGCTTTCCGTACAGAAGCTGTTACGAATAAGAAACCAGTTGGGAATATTCCATTCTCTAATGCGACTGCAAAAGATATTTATGTTTATAAAGGTGAAGAAACAAACATTGAATTATCAGCAACAGATGATTCTGGAAAACTTAAGGACATTCGTATAGCTGAGGGTTCAAGAGGAATTGATGCTGCTGGGGCTGCTGGCGGTAGAATAAATAATCAGTATGGACTAACGTTCTCATCTCAGAGAAATGAAACTGAAGGAATTGTAGCGACACAAGATAATCCTGCTAAGGTAACGATTACAGGGACAGTATCAGTGCCAAATCGACCAACTTATACAGGTAAGTTAGTGACACGTTATCTAGTCGCTGAAGATTTAGATGGGGCAGTATTCTCAGAACCTAGTGGAAATCAGGAAAATGCGAATCCACTACCAGAAGGCTACTTTAAGTTATGGGTTCGTGAACAAACTCAAAAATATGATATTCAAGTACAAACAAATGAAGCTGGTAAGATTGCTGTTGCCGATGTAAACAATCTTTCTCAAGCTGATTTTGAGAAAATTAAAAATAATATAAAAATTACTTATAATACAGCAGACGATGCAAGATTGCTTGATAAAAACGGTAAATTAGTAGAAAATGCTTCGAACTACATTGACACTGTAACTAAGCAAGGAGATCAGATTGTTGTTACTTATAAAGACGGCTCAAGAGATTCTGTTGCTTTAACGAGTGTTTTACGCAACAATCCTCTACCTACAGTAAAAGTGCCGTATTCGAACCAAGCAGAGAAACAAGTTTATGTTTATACAGGTGAAAATACAGATTTAACATTCACAGCGAATGATGATACTACTGTAAAAGATATGTACTTGCGTGGACCTGGAGATGTTAACTGGAATAATACTGAAGCTTTTGGATTCACAACAGGTAAGATTGATAATGGTGTTGTTACTGGTAAGGGTACAATTTCTGATAATAAACAGGAAGCAACCATTACAATGA
>CAURHZ010000234.1:0-3170 GCA_963524345.1 uncultured Streptococcus sp. | reverse complement strand
TAATGTATTTGGAGTAGCGACCAAAGCGCTCCCCCATGATGTCCTCTAAGGACATATTTTGGATATTACTCATATAAGATACAAAGGGACGTTTCGACTTGCCGAAAATTTCTGTAGAAAAATAGGAAATCGATGCAGGGTCCCATAAACCCAAAGCGATTTATATTTTTTCCTAAGAAATTAGTCCCGTGTTCAGTTACTACAAGTAACCAAACGATCCTTTCTGTAGTTTAAAATTATAATTTGTGTTCTTTATTTACTGAGTGATTAGGAAGTTTTTCCTTAGCATATCTCATCATCTTCTCAGCCACTTCTTTTTCATACTTAAATCCCATCTTTTGAGCAAGACTTTGAGCTTCCTGGTGGAAAAATTCCATGGTTGCTAAAAAAGACTGAGTGATTTGGTCTAAACTTGAGAAATCAAGAAGAGCAGAGAATTCATTCTCTTTCTCTGTAGGTAAATACTGGAAAAGATACTTGTAGTTCTTACCGATGTCGACTACTCCTCTATCTCTTGCGACCTGCCAAGCTAAGATTTTCAAGAGTTGTTGTTGGCAAATACCGTAGAGATGGTCAGTTGCATAACTGACTTGCTTACGACAAATTCCTTTGACCACGTAAGCTGACACCCACCAAAATTCATTGCAAGTTTTTTCATAATCCGTCTCACTAGCTGGGCTTGTCCAGAAACGCTGAGGACTGGGAGAATAGGACTCGAACAAGCCCTTCTCGTCTACTAAAACTGTATAATCAGCTTCGCTAGCTACCCACTCGTTAATGTGTTCTTTAGGACAGAGTGTTATATCAATGCGATTACCATCTTCAAAAAACATGAGGTAGAGACGGCGATGTCCCAGAATAACCTCTTGCTCGATGATACGTTTGCCGAACTGGTCCAGCCAAGAAAGGTCGGCTATCAGACCATCCAAATTCTCCACGATATAGACTACATCATAGTCTTGGAACACGTCCTTGGGAGCCTTTTGGTTTGTCCGCGAGCCGGACATGGCGACCGCATCGACCTGTAGAACTTTTGCGGTTTGCAAAATCACATCAAACATCTCAGTTTCAGTTCTCATGGGAATACCTGCCTTTTTAGTGGAAACTCTTGATTATGTATAGGACATGTCTATAAAGCGGACTGTCTGCTGGAACTTTTTCATTTTCAAATTCTTTGACAAATTCCATGCTCAGTTTTTGCATGACTTTTTGCGAAAGTTGATTGAGTAAGGATGTAAAAGAGTAAACTTCTTACAAGCTAGCTTGCTGAAAAGCAAAGTCTAGACAGGCTTGGGCAGCCTCCGTCTCATAACCATCTTGGCTAGTTCAAGCGAATCTGTCAAAACCAGTTTGTTGTCAAGCGTCATTGACTGTCTCCTTTCATTCAGATTTTCTAAATCCTGTACCAACAGGCTTAAAACTTATTGCCCGATAAAATCCATCTGCTTCAGATATTAATTCAATCCGTGTCAAAGGATATTTTTTGTGGATCTCCTCAATCAGCTGCTGTCCCAGTCCTTTTCTGCGGTAGGATTTATCAATAATTATTTCAGCTAAAAAGGTCGTCTGCACTTCATCCGTCAGATAACGGGCAAAGCCAAGGATTTTCTGGTCCTCTTCAAGCACCAAGTAATGAGACAGATTTGTTGAAAATAGAGATGTCACTTTTTCCTCTGTAAAAGAAAGCCATTTTTCACTTTGATAAAGGCTATAAATAGCTTGACAATCTTTTCTGCTTGCAGGTCTGATAATCATCTTCTATTCCTCCAATCTATAATCTCCTAAATTTTTTTATTTTAACTTTAATTCCTTTTTTACCTTTCCTGATTTTCTGAAAAGTTTTTTTGCTTTAAAACTGCTCGCAAGAAAAATAAACGTTCGTCTTTTACTCAAAAAACACTCGCCGGATTTTCTGCCAAACAGAATTTGCTCTAAAGCACTCCGTCAGAAAAACTGGTGACTTCACTTTAGCCCTAGTAAGCTTGTCAAAAATTCAAATGATAGGTTAGTTTATATTATAGTGATTTCGACAAAATGAAAATCTAAATAAGTTTTAGAGCATCTTCTAAAGTTTTTGCCCCCTTTTCAAATTGTATCCTTTTTTCTCTTATTTCTTGGTCAGAAAAATAAATTCCTTTGTATTCCGAACGTATAACAACAGGATAAAAATAATTCTTATTCCTTGAGGGATTGATTAATTTTTGATTTTTCAAATAATCAAAAATTACTTGTTGCTGATTTTCTGAAAACATAAATATTTCATCTTTTGAAATATCACCTGGTAATTGTTCAATATCTAAGGCGTTTGTATCTACACCCAGAAATTTTTGAGCTCTTCCGATATGACTAAAAATAGCATTTTTTTCTTGACCCAGTACGAGGTAAAATATTCTTTCTCCCTCATCGTTTTTTACTATATCTGAATTATCTTTAAAGATATTTTCAAAACAATCTTTATAAATTTCTTCGTATCCTTCAAGATAAAATTTACGATAGCTAACATATCCCTCGTAATCTGAAGGTAATTTAGACAAATTAAAATCTACATCAAAATTTGGTATAAAGACATGAATTTCCTCCAAATCATTTTCCAAAGAAGGAATTCTCTTGCGGATAATGGGTTTTAAAAATATTTCTGTTCCAATAGGGTATTTAGAGTCTTTGCTATAAAAAACAGCTTTTACTTCATAAAAAATTTCCTCAATATCAGCATTAAAATAGTCAATGACTAAATTTTCATAATAAGCCTGACTTCTTCTATTGACGAACGAACTAGATTCTTTATTCGCAACACTAAATTGTAAAAATATGTTCTTCTCTTTGCTATTTATAATATCTTTGGCACTACTATATTTATCATTGCATGAATAATCAGAAATAAAACCATAAAATTGTTGACCTAGAATATGCCCCGAGTGAAAAAAATATTGTCCATCTAACTTCTTAGGATTATACTGCCCTTCTAATATATTAGGAGAGTTTAGCTTAGAAACATTTTTATTTTTTTGTGATTTGAGTACGCAAGACCAGCCTCTTCTAAAGAATTTAAATTTTTCTCCTTTAACACTCGATATATCGCTCACATCATCTTTTACTATTTTAAAGTAACATCCCGATTCAAAAAATTCTAACCTAATAGAAAGTGGTTCTCTATCAATATAAGCCAATAT
>CAURHZ010000233.1:0-3179 GCA_963524345.1 uncultured Streptococcus sp. | reverse complement strand
AGTGAAAGCTGGAGCGGTAGTAGTAGATAATACATCTTACTTCCGTCAAAATCCTGATGTACCATTGGTTGTTCCAGAGGTCAATGCTCATGCACTTGATGCTCACAACGGGATCATTGCCTGCCCTAACTGTTCAACAATCCAAATGATGGTGGCTCTTGAGCCAGTTCGCCAAAAATGGGGCTTGGATCGTATCATCGTTTCAACTTACCAAGCCGTCTCAGGTGCTGGTATGGGAGCGATTCTTGAAACACAACGTGAACTTCGTGAAGTCTTGAATGATGGTGTAAACCCACGTGATTTGCATGCGGAAATCTTACCTTCAGGCGGTGACAAGAAACATTATCCTATCGCCTTTAACGCTCTTCCACAAATTGATGTCTTCACTGATAATGATTACACTTACGAAGAGATGAAGATGACCAAGGAAACTAAGAAAATCATGGAAGATGATAGCATTGCAGTATCTGCAACATGTGTGCGTATTCCAGTCTTGTCAGCTCACTCTGAGTCTGTTTACATCGAAACAAAAGAAGTTGCTCCAATCGAAGAAGTAAAAGCAGCTATCGCAGCTTTCCCAGGTGCTGTTCTTGAAGATGATGTGGCTCATCAAATTTATCCTCAAGCCATTAATGCAGTGGGTTCTCGTGATACCTTTGTTGGTCGTATCCGTAAAGACTTGGATGCAGAAAAAGGAATCCACATGTGGGTTGTTTCTGATAACTTGCTCAAAGGTGCTGCTTGGAACTCAGTTCAGATTGCTGAAACCCTTCATGAACGTGACTTGGTTCGTCCAACAGCTGAATTGAAATTTGAATTAAAATAGTCATATCGTTTAGGAGTTCAGTTGAACTCCTTCTTTGAAATAGAGAGGTGTTTCTCATGTCTTATAAAGATTTAAAAGAGTGTAAAATCATCACAGCCTTTATTACCCCCTTCCATGAGGATGGTTCCATCAATTTTGATGCCATTCCAGCCTTGATTGAGCATTTGTTGGCGCATCATACAGACGGAATTCTCCTTGCAGGGACCACTGCTGAGAGTCCAACCTTGACCCACGATGAAGAGTTGGAACTCTTTGCGGCTGTACAAAAGATTGTCAATGGACGCGTTCCTTTGATTGCGGGTGTAGGTACTAATGATACGCGTGACTCTATTGAGTTTGTCAAAGAAGTAGCGGAATTTGGCGGTTTTGCTGCTGGACTTGCTATCGTACCTTACTACAACAAACCTTCTCAAGAAGGAATGTATCAGCATTTTAAAGCCATTGCAGATGCTTCTGACTTACCAATTATTATCTATAACATTCCAGGGCGTGTAGTTGTCGAATTGACTCCAGAAACCATGCTTCGCTTGGCAGATCATCCAAATATCATTGGTGTCAAAGAATGTACTAGCTTGGCTAATATGGCTTACTTGATTGAGCACAAGCCAGAAGAGTTCTTGATTTATACAGGTGAGGATGGCGATGCTTTCCATGCCATGAACCTTGGTGCGGACGGGGTTATTTCTGTTGCATCCCATACAAATGGGGATGAAATGCACGAGATGTTTACTGCCATTGCAGAAAGTGATATGAAGACAGCAGCAGCTATTCAGCGCAAGTTCATTCCTAAGGTTAATGCCCTCTTCTCATATCCAAGTCCTGCTCCAGTTAAAGCTGTTCTTAACTATATGGGATTTGAAGCTGGCCCAACACGCTTACCTCTAGTTCCAGCACCAGAAGAAGATGCCAAACGTATTATCAAGGTTGTCGTAGATGGCGACTACGAAGCGACTAAGGCAACTGTAACAGGTGTCCTAAGACCAGATTATTAATGAAGACTAAAAAATCCATGACCGAATGAAGGATCATGGATTTTCTTATTTTCCTAAACAGAATTGACTAAAAAGTTGGGTGATAAGTTCATCAGGAGCCGCATCTCCAGTGATTTCTCCGAGGATTTCCCAAGTACGAGTCAAGTCAACTTGAAGCAAGTCAACTGGCATACCTAGTTCCAGCCCTTCATTAACAGCTTGTAGGCTTTCAACGGCCTTCTCAATCAAGGAAATGTGACGGGCATTTGACAAGTAAGTTGCGTCTTGTTCAACCAAACCAGCATTTTCAAAGAAGAGGTTGTTGATTCTCTCTTCAATCTTATCGATGTTTTGGTTTTTAAGGACTGAAATACGAATAACGTCTTCAGGTAGTTCCGAAGTTTCAATCGTTTCTGGTAGGTCGGTTTTATTTAGAAGTATAATTCGGTTTGTATCTTGGCTAATCTCAAGAAGTTGTCGGTCTTGGGTGGTTAATGACTCGCTAGCGTTTAGCACTAGCAGAACCAAGTCAGCTTCCTTAAGGGCTTTTTTCGAACGCTCAACACCGATTTGTTCCACGATGTCATCCGTTTCACGAATACCAGCTGTGTCAATCAATTTGAGAGGAACACCGTTGATGTTGACGTATTCTTCGATGACATCTCGAGTAGTACCAGCAATGTCTGTAACGATAGCCTTGTCCTCACGCAAGAGGTTGTTGAGGAGGCTGGATTTTCCAACGTTAGGACGTCCGATAATGGCAGTGGAAATTCCTTCACGAAGGATTTTACCGCGACGGGCTGTTCTAAGAAGCTTAGTTAGTAATTGTTCAAACTCCATTGTCTTTTCACGGACAACAGCAGTAGTGGCTTCCTCAACATCGTCATACTCAGGATAATCAATATTGACCTCGACTTGGGCAAGTGTATTGAGGATTTCTTGACGGGTATTATTGATAAGATCAGAAAGGGAACCATCAAGTTGTTTGACCGCAATGTTCATGGCCTTGTCTGTCTTGGCGCGGATGATATCCATAACTGCTTCAGCCTGAGTCAAGTCCACACGACCGTTTAAAAAGGCACGTTTGGTAAATTCACCAGGTTCTGCCAACCGAGCTCCTTCACGGATAGCTAGTTGGAGAATCTCATTGGTCACCGCAATCCCACCGTGGGTGTTAATCTCGATAATATCTTCACGAGTAAAGGTCTTTGGAGATTTCATAGCCCCAACCATAACCTCGTCCATGACTTTTCCTGTCAGAGGATCAACGATGTGGCCATAGTTAAGCGTGTGGCTAGCAACCTTGTTCAAGTCTTTTCCTTTAAAGATCTTTTGCGCAATAGCAAAACTTTCTGTTCCGCTCAGGCGGACAATACCAATAG
>CAURHZ010000232.1:0-3205 GCA_963524345.1 uncultured Streptococcus sp. | reverse complement strand
GGTTTGAGATTTGTATTCATAGTTTAAGTGTATCAAAAGAGGCAAATGAAAGCAACTTTAGGAATAAGTAGATGGGAGATTCAGTAGAAATAAAACTAATTCTCCAATTTATAGAATAAAATTGCTTTTATATCTAAATTGCTATATAATAATGATAAGGAGGAAATAAGTATGTTAAAAGAAGTATTAACCGTTGCAAAAGTTGCGAAAAAATCATCACTCTTTTTGGGTGGTGTCGCATTTGGTACCCTTGGCTTGAAAATCTTAGCAAGTAAGGAAGCTAAAAAAGGTTATTCTAAAGCTTTGGCTAAGGCTTACAAGTTGAAAGACGGGCTAGATGCATCTGTTTCTGTTGTGAAACAACATGGAGACGATGTCTTGCAAGATGCCAAATATTTGTACGAGCAAGAGAAAAAAGAAGAGCAATTAGATAGCCTTATAGGAGAATAATATGTCTTTTAAAGTGCTACATAGAGGATACCAACATATCCGACTATCATCTTCTTTTTCACTCACCTTGGATATTCAAGACTATCTTCGTTCCTTGGCGAGAGATGAAAAGGGGATTGAGTCTATCCAGTT
Source organism: uncultured Streptococcus sp. (assembly GCA_963524345.1). Classification (GTDB taxonomy): domain Bacteria; phylum Bacillota; class Bacilli; order Lactobacillales; family Streptococcaceae; genus Streptococcus. Next base: position 2,623 of record CAURHZ010000232.1, on the reverse strand, counting down.
TTACATGGATCAACAGCACTTTACTCTACGTATAAAAGAAGGCTTTTCTGTATTAGATAATGCAGAAGCCTTTTTAAAAAGAATTGATAAAGGGAAAATTTCTGAGTTGATGACTCTTCCCATTCGTAGAGAAGAGAGTGCTTATTCTATTGTTTCAGGTGCAGCGATTAAGCGTGTACTTTTTCGTAGTTTTGTGCCGTATCCTATTCGCTATATATGGACTTGTTATCAGGCTTTTGGCTATATTAGAGAAGCCTATCAAACACTAGCGCGTAAGGAACTAACGATGGAAGTCTTGGACTGTTCGGCGATTTTATTGTCCTTGTTTATGAACCAATCCAAGACAGCTAGTAATATCATGTTTATGCTTGATTTGGGGAATCATTTAGATCAGTGGTCCTTGAAAAAAACTGCAACAGATTTAGAACAAAGCCTTCTTGCAAAAGAGAGCGACGTATTCCTAGTACAGGGCGATACGGTTGTTAGTATCAAGAGTTCCGATGTTCAAATAGGAGATGTCTTGGTCCTATCTCAAGGAAATGAAATTCTGTTTGATGGACAAGTAGTTTCAGGTTTAGGTATGGTCAACGAAAGTTCCTTGACGGGAGAGAGTTTTCCAGTTGAAAAAAGAGAGTCTGATTTAGTTTGTGCAAATACAGTATTAGAAACTGGAGAGTTACGCATTCGTGTAACCGATAATCAGATGAACAGCCGGATTTTACAACTGATTGAGTTGATGAAGAAATCTGAAGAAAACAAGAAAACGAAACAACGCTATTTCATCAAGATGGCGGATAAGGTCGTCAAATATAATTTCTTGGGGGCTGGGCTGACTTACCTATTGACAGGTTCTTTTTCTAAGGCTATTTCTTTCCTATTGGTCGATTTCTCCTGCGCTTTGAAAATCTCTACTCCTGTAGCTTATTTGACAGCTATCAAGGAGGGGTTGAATCGTGAAATGGTGATTAAGGATGGAGATGTTCTGGAGAAATACCTGGAAGTTGATACTTTCTTGTTTGATAAGACGGGAACAATCACAACTAGTTATCCTATAGTTGAAAAGGTGTTACCTTTTGGGGACTATAGTGAGGAAGATATTCTCAGAATCAGTGCCTGTCTTGAGGAACACATTTATCATCCTATTGCTAATGCCATCGTCAAGCAAGCTGAGATAGAGGGGATTGAACATGAGGAAATGCATGGGAAACTCCAATATATTGCAAGCAAGGGGATCAAATCTCATATAGATGGGCAACCAGTTCTTATTGGGAATTATGTTTTGATGCAGGATGAGCAAATTCATATCAATTCAGAACAAAATGCTTTAATTGAAGAGTACAAGAGTCACTACAATCTCTTATTCTTGGCTTATCAGAATGAATTGATTGGAATGTTCTGCATTCATACTCCTTTGAGAAAAGAAGCAAAAGCAGCCTTGGAGAAACTTAAGGCACAAGGGAAAAAATTGATTCTGGCAACAGGGGACACCTTGGTTAGAACAGAGGAATTAGTCAAAGATTTGCCCTTTGATCAGGTCTATACAGACTTGAAACCTGATGGAAAATTTGAGTTAGTAGAGGAACTGCAGAAAGCAGGTCACACTATTTTGATGGTTGGAGATGGGTTGAATGACTCAGCTGCTCTAACCCTATCAGATATCGGTGTGGTGATGAATGAGAGTGCAGATATTTCTAAGCAGATGAGCGATATCTTATTGTTAGATAATCGTTTGGATTTCTTCCAAGAGTTGGATTCGCTATCATCATCTTTGCAAACACTCATCAAGAAGAATATTCAAGATACCGTTGTCGTAAATAGTAGTTTGATTGGCTTTGGCTTATTTAATTGGCTCAGCCCTTCAAATCTCTCTATCTTACATAATCTAACAACCTTACGCATAGTCCTGCGTAGTCTGTCTATTAAGGCTAGATAGATGTGCTTATCAACAACAAAAAGGAGTTACCTTTCTCGAGGTTAACTCCTTTTTTATAGGTAAATGTTGAACAGTTTAGTAAGTCAATACAAAATATTTTTTCTTCCCACGACGGATAACAGTCAGTTCGTTCTCTAACTTATCTGCGTCACTCAAGACATAATCAAGGTCTTGGATGCGGTCGCCATTGATGTAGATGGCTCCATTTTGAACATCTTCACGGGCTTGGCGTTTTGAGTTAACTACACCAGATGAGACGAGCAGTTCCACAATATTGTGGTTTTCGTCTGCTTGTACTTGGTAGTTTGGTACACCACGAAGTCCTTGTTTGAGCTCTTTAACAGAAAGATTCTTGATGTTTCCTGCAAAGAGTTGCTCAGTGATGTTGAGGGCTTCTTTGTAGGCTTCTTCGCTGTGAACGAGTGTAACGACTTCACGAGCCAAGACTTTTTGTGCCAAGCGTTCGTGTGGAGCTGCTTCAAATTGTTTACGGATTTCTTCAATCTCATCAAGTGACAAGAAAGTAAAGATCTTCAAGAAGCGAACAGCGTCAGCGTCCATAACGTTCATCCAGAATTGGTACATTTCGTATGGAGAAGTCTTTTCAGGATTGAGCCAAACTGCGTTTCCTTCTGATTTACCAAATTTCTTACCAGTTGCATCTGTGATAAGCGGAACTGTGATAACGTG
>CAURHZ010000231.1:0-3212 GCA_963524345.1 uncultured Streptococcus sp. | reverse complement strand
TCACGAGTATGAAAATTTGAGAACGAGTAAAGCATGATATAGCACTAGATAAATTAAGTGTAAAAGAATATGAGGATCCCTTTAGGGATAGTGGTAAGTAATACTAAAGCCTCTTTAAGAGGCAAGTGACGAGTCAAGAGCAATGAGGCTTGAACAACGTGAAAGCCAGCGTCTTTAGGCGCTGGCTGGTAATTTGGGCTTATAGCCCTGGTTCAAACTACCCGTTAGACGGGTGGTCATGATTTTAGATGCTAAGCGAATTGAAAACAAGACAGAGCTGAAACTACTTTCAGAAACTGCTGTTCTATAAAGTACTTTTGAAACTGAAATCTATTCTACTACAAAGTATTGAAAGCGCTTCACAAATGATATATAATAAACTCATAAGAACAAAGAAAAGGAGGAAAGAGGATGCCACAGATTACTAAAGAAGCCTTGATTGAACAAATCAAAGATGGAATCATCGTTTCTTGTCAGGCCCTTCCTCACGAACCGCTTTACACAGAAGCGGGAGGAGTCATTCCCTTGCTGGTCAAAGCGGCTGAGCAAGGTGGAGCAGTCGGTATCCGAGCAAACAGTGTTCGCGATATCAAGGAAATCAAGGAGGTTACAAACCTTCCAATCATTGGGATAATTAAACGAGATTATCCACCGCAAGAGCCCTTCATCACGGCTACGATGAAAGAAGTTGATGAATTGGCAGAACTGGACATCGAGGTGATTGCTCTAGATTGTACCAAGCGTGAACGCTATGATGGTTTGGAGATCCAAGAGTTTATTCGTCAGGTTAAGGAGAAATATCCTAACCAGCTCTTGATGGCTGATACAAGTACTTTCGAAGAAGGATTGGCAGCTGTTGAAGCAGGAATTGACTTTGTCGGAACAACCTTATCAGGATACACATCTTACAGTCCAAAAGTGGATGGTCCCGATTTTGAATTAATTAAAAAACTATGTGATGCCGGTGTAGATGTCATTGCAGAAGGGAAAATTCATACACCAGAACAAGCCAAACAAATCCTGGGATATGGAGTGCGAGGCATCGTTGTAGGTGGCGCTATTACTAGACCAAAAGAGATTACAGAACGCTTCGTTGCTGGTCTTAAATAACACAATTTAAAAACAGAGGAGAGTGGTGGATGCGTCGGATGAAATGAAAACGTATACAAATGCAATCTTACTCATTATCCAATATGGATACGCTTATCAATTAGGAGAATAAAAATGAAATTTAGAAAACTAGCTTGTACAGTACTTGCGGGTGCTGCGGTTCTTGGCCTTGCTGCATGTGGTAATTCTGGCGGTAGCAAAGATGCTGCTAAATCAGGTGGAGATGGCGCTAAAACAGAAATCACTTGGTGGGCATTCCCAGTCTTCACTCAAGAAAAAACTGGTGACGGTGTTGGAACATATGAAAAATCAATCATCGAAGCGTTTGAAAAAGCAAATCCAGATGTAAAAGTGAAATTGGAAACCATCGACTTCAAGTCAGGTCCTGAAAAAATCACAACAGCTATCGAAGCAGGAACAGCTCCAGACGTACTTTTTGACGCACCAGGACGTATCATCCAATACGGTAAAAACGGTAAATTGGCTGAGTTGAACGACCTCTTCACAGATGAATTCGTCAAAGATGTTAACAACGAAAATATCGTACAAGCAAGTAAAGCTGGAGACAAAGCTTACATGTATCCAATCAGTTCAGCTCCATTCTACATGGCTATGAACAAGAAAATGTTAGAAGAAGCTGGTGTTGCAAATCTTGTAAAAGAAGGTTGGACAACTGATGATTTTGAAAAAGTTTTGAAAGCGCTTAAAGCAAAAGGATATACACCAGGTTCATTGTTCAGTTCTGGTCAAGGGGGAGACCAAGGAACACGTGCCTTCATCTCTAACCTTTATGGAGCTTCTGTAACAGATAAAGATGTAACAAAATATACAACTGATGATCCTAAATTCGTCAAAGGTCTTGAAAAAGCAGCTGGCTGGATTAAAGATGGTTTGTTGAACAATGGTTCACAATTTGACGGTGGAGCAGATATCCAAAACTTTGCCAACGGTCAAACATCTTACACAATCCTTTGGGCACCAGCTCAAAACGGTATCCAAGCTAAACTCTTGGAAGCAAGTAAAGTAGAAGTGGTAGAAGTACCATTCCCATCAGATTCAGGTAAACCAGCTCTTGAATACCTTGTAAACGGATTTGCAGTATTCAACAACAAAGACGACAAGAAAGTTGCAGCATCTAAGAAATTCGTTCAATTCATCGCAGATGACAAAGAATGGGGTCCAAAAGACGTTGTTCGTACAGGTGCCTTCCCAGTTCGTACTTCATTTGGCAAACTTTATGAAGACAAACGTATGGAAACAATCAGTGGTTGGACTAAATACTATTCACCATACTACAACACTATCAATGGTTTTGCTGAAATGAGAACACTTTGGTTCCCAATGTTGCAATCTGTATCAAATGGTGACGAAAAACCAGCGGATGCTTTGAAAGCCTTCACTGAAAAAGCTAACGAAACAATTAAAAAAGCTACAAAACAATAAGCACTAAATCAGATTGATCCCTCCCTTTTCCCTGTGCAAAGTCTATGTAAGAAAAGGGAGGATTTTGTTTGAAATGTAAGGAACTGTCACGAAATTAAAATGAAGTTCTTACATAAGAGAATCTTAAAAAATTTCATTTTGATTTTAAAACAGTTAAAAAATCCAAAATATTCTATTTGTGAAAGAGAGGTGCCGACTGTGAAAGTCAATAAAATTCGTATGCGGGAAACAGTGATTTCCTACGCTTTCCTAGCACCAGTATTATTCTTCTTTGTCATCTTTGTATTGGCTCCTATGATTATGGGATTCATTACAAGTTTCTTTAACTACTCAATGACGAAATTTGAGTTTGTGGGCTTGGACAACTACATTCGTATGTTTAAAGATCCTGTCTTTATGAAGTCTTTGATCAATACCGTGATTCTGGTTATCGGATCTGTACCAGTTGTTGTTCTATTCTCACTCTTTGTAGCATCTCAGACCTATCATCAAAATGCCATTGCCAGATCCTTCTACCGTTTCGTCTTCTTCCTTCCTGTTGTAACAGGTAGTGTTGCCGTAACAGTTGTTTGGAAATGGATCTATGACCCACTATCAGGGATTCTAAACTTTGTCCTTAAGTCAAGCCACATCATCAGCCAAAACATTTCTTGGTTGGG
>CAURHZ010000230.1:0-3260 GCA_963524345.1 uncultured Streptococcus sp. | reverse complement strand
TATTGTCTAATTCTTCATTTTCGCAACGAGGGCATTTAGTGGGATACCCATCCTCATTCAACATATATTTCGAATATCTCATACGCCCTTTCTCTTTCTCTTGGTTATCTAAATAAGCTTCTAGTGTTGTTACTCCTTGATATTGTTTCATTGAACAGATATGGCAGTAGTTGGAGTAGCGGTTTATTTTGCTGCTGCAAGACTTGCAGATTCTGGTTGACTGGGTAGTTGTGATGTATGTTGTGAATTGTTCTTCTACATAGTGTCCTTCTTTAACCAAGCCGATACTTTGCATTGTCCGTAGGTTTTTTATGACGAAACTTGCGACAGAGTAGGAAACGTTAAAGACTGACTGAATAAAGGTTGTGTCCATTTCGTGGAAGAATTGAACATAGTTTCCTAAAACTGGGAAGGGGACAAGCAGATGTTTTGCGAAGAAGTTGGCTTCTGTCTCAAAATCATTGTACTCTTGCGTTGTTAAGCTATAGCGCGATAGTATAGTCTTGTCTGTCAGTTCATTGTGTCTTAGTACGTAATGGCCCAATTCATGAGCAATTGTGAAGCGAATACGCTCCCTGCTTAGTATGGTGTCGTTATATAGTAAAATATAGCTATTTGTGTTTGGTTGGTACCATAGAGCACCATCTTCACTCTGTAACATGTCGCAAACTTCCTTGAGTGGAAGTTTTTGCTTTTTAGCAAAAGAGGAATACTTCATCAAATGCAGGTTATCAATCTGGTTGATAATATGTAAGAGGTCAACAGGTAAGCGTCCGTTGGTATACTTGCCTAGAAATGTGTAGGCAGTATTTTTCACTTTCTCATAGTCTATAGACTTAGAAATCGTGTTCGTCGTCGCCACCTCCATTCAAAACATCTTGGAAAGTTAAGTCCATAATCTGGATCAATCTTTCTTGGTCTGCGACACTTAAAGATTTGGCTTTCCGTTGGATTGCCCTGAATTGTGGTGTCTCGGTTGGGGGAGAGGAGGTGTCAGATAAGTCTTTGGTCATCAATTCCGATAACGAAACATTGAATATTCTAGAAATATCATTTAAAACGCCCGCTTTGGGAGTATACTTTCCTCTCTCCCATTCGCTTACTGAAGAGGAACTTTTTCTTCCCAATCTATTAGCTAAGTCAATTTGTTCCATTTGGTATTTTTGACGTAGAAATTTAAGATTAGAAGCAAAATAATTATTTTGGTTCTCCATGACGTGAAATACCTTTCGTATTTTTCTTTTACTATATAATATCACTTTATCCGAAACGTTACAAACAAAAAGAGAAAAAAATTTCGAAAAAAATGAAGTAAAATGCTTGACTTCGGAAAAACCGAAGTGTATAATTAAGACATAATCAAGAAAGGAGCAATAGATGGCGAACACCTTAAAAACTTTGCGACGTTTTCGTGGGATGACTCAAGAGGAATTGGCGAAGGAAACTGGCATAACATCGCGCACTATAATGAGTTATGAAAATGATGTCAAAAAATTGCGTAGAGCTAGTTATGAGAATATAAAAAAACTAGCTAGCGCACTAGATGTTTCAGTAGACGATATTTTTTTAGACAATGTTTCGGATTTTCTGAAACTACCGTCTTAGGAGTAAGGAGATAACCATGGAGGAAGTAGTACGAAATAAGCAACCATTTGAGATAGCTTTTGAAAATCGCTTGCTTGCGATTGAAAATCGACTAGAGAAGTTAGAAAAAGAGCAGGACACTTTTGTAAATCATCAAAAGAAAGTTTCGATTCTAGTCTCTGAGTCAACCTATCACAAAATCATTGACCAAATCGTTGAATTGGAAAGTGGTTATTTAGAAGAAACACTGGAGGAAGAACATGAACGAAGTTATTAAAGTAACTGTGAATGACAATCACGAACCGATTGTATCTGGTCGTCAGTTGCATGAGGCGTTGGGGGTTAAAACACCATATGATAAATGGTTCCCACGCATGACTGAATATGGATTTACAGAAAACGAAGACTTTTCGACATTTTTGTCGGAAAGTACAGGAGGACGCAGAGCGACTGACCACATCATCAAACTAGACATGGCTAAAGAAATCGCTATGATTCAGCGAACCGACAAAGGAAAAGAAGTCAGACAGTACTTCATTCAAGTAGAAAAAGACTTCAACAGTCCTGAGAAGATTATGGCAAGAGCCTTGCTCATGGCGGATAAGAAGATTCATAAACTGGAGACGCAGATTGAAGCGGACCGTCCTAAGGTGTTATTTGCAGACGCAGTAAGTGCAAGTAAGTCATCTTGTCTAATCGGTGAACTAGCTAAAATTCTGAAACAGAATGGGATTGACATTGGTCAAAACAAGCTCTTCCAGTGGTTACGCTCTAACGGCTACATCATTAGTCGACGTGGAGAGTCTTGGAACCAACCAACACAGAAAAGCATGCAGTTAGGTCTATTTGAGTTGAAAAAGACAAACATCAATCATGCTGACGGTCACACCACTGTCAACACAACAACTAAGGTCACAGGCAAAGGACAGCAGTACTTTATCAACAAGTTCCTTAATCAGGAATGTCTAACAGGTTAGAAAAGGACGAAAGTGATTGAAATAAGCGAAGAGAAAGGAGAGCGTATGACAGACTTTAAAAATTTAGATTGTCAATTTATCTTTCAAGAATGCGACTGAAAATTATACTGCTGTTAGTAATAGCTTTATCAACGACCCTGCGCTAGGTTTTACAGCGGTTGGTATCATGATGGTGGTGCTGGCTAATCACCCAAACTGGCAAGTCTATCCAGAGGAGATAGCCAAGCGTAAAGGTGTTGGTCGGGATATGGTAGATAGGTATTTCAAGAAGATAGAGAAGGCTGGTTATCTCAGAACTTTTAAAAAGAGTCTCGGACGAGGTAAAGGAGTTCAGACATTTCGGTTCTTCTCAGATGTTAAAATTACCGATTTTCAATTTGAAATTATGCTACAGAGATTGGAGGAAGCTTTACAAAAGTTATCCACAAATTAGCAGTTACATTTCCTTGTTTTACAAATCTGTATTTTACAAATCTGTATTTTACAAATCTGTAAAATAAGGCACTAATAAATACTAACTATACAACAAGTATTAACTAACAATAAATATTAATTAACAACAAGTCCTACTTCTCTAAATAAATAAAAGAGAGAAGTTTAAAATTTAGGACTTTGGTTTGAAAGGAGTAGGGGAATGAACGAACTAGAAAGAACAGCCCTCAACGAGATATTGAGGACCGTGACATATATTGCTGAGAA
>CAURHZ010000229.1:0-3272 GCA_963524345.1 uncultured Streptococcus sp. | reverse complement strand
TTTTTATCCTTAGCACCACAACCACCGAGAGCTAGACCAAGTGAAGCAGCCACCAGAACAGCGGCACTCCAACGGAAGATTGATTTTTTCATACGATCACCTCTTTATCTTTCTGACTCCCATTATACTCCAATTGTTACAAAAATCAAGTTTTTTTGTAACAATTGTAATTTTTTTGTAACATATTTTTGCATTTAAAACACCAATCGTAATAGAGCGATCAAGACAATTCCAAATAAGACAGTTCCCATAAGGTTTTTGTAACGAAAGGCTACAAAGAAGCTAGGAATGGCCACCATAAGGTCCAACCAGTGGAACCGCGGGAGACTTCCCATTTTCCCCTCTACTAAACTCGATAAAACCAAGGCAAAGATAATGGAAATGGGCAGGTATTTGAGAAAGCGGGTCACAGGAGCCGGCAGTCCCTTGTATTTAACTAAGAGGAAAGGCAAGATCCGAGGAATCCAGGTAACGAAGGCTGAGGCCAGAATGGCCATGAAGATAGAACTATTCACGCGCATCACAGACCACCCCCACAAAACAGCCGATCAAGGTCGCAGCTAGCACAGCAAGTGGTTGCGAAACAAAAAAGAGTAAGAGAAAGAAACTCACTGCTACTGCTAAGAGCACCATTAGCATAGTCTTGGTCTTTTCTGTCAGTTGCATTCCTTGGAACTGGGCTGCAAAAATCCCAATAAACATAGCCACTAAGGCAAAATCAAGCCCAAAAGCCTTTGGATCTGGTAGGAGAGATCCCAGAGCTGTTCCGATAACCGTCGCACTGATCCAAGCCACATAGCCTACTAGATTGTTCCCATGCATCCAAGGAACTGTAATGGTGTCCGTCTTTAACTTCTCACTCAAGTAGACCCCATAACTCTCATCGGTCAAGAGGCTTCCAATCCCAATGGTATGAGCGAGACTCGCATCCTTAAAATCCGAGGACGTATGCAGACTCATCAACATATTCCGGAGATTGATCAAACACACGGTCAAGGCCATATTCAAGATCGAAGAGTGGGCCGCAATCAGAGAGATCATCGCAAACTGAGCCGCCCCAGCATAGACCAAGACACTCATCAAGGCCATCTCCAAAGGAGAAAGATAGGGAGACGCCACCACACCGCAAGCCAGGCCAATACTGATATAGCCTAGAGCTGTCGGCAGCGCATCCCTCACCCCCTGCCAAAAATCTTTTTCCATACTCTCACTCCTTCCTGAATCATTGACCTCTATTATAACACAAGAAAAAAAGTTGAAAAGGGACCAATGAGAGACTCAAACCATTTCTACTGCCCTTATATTTTAAAATCTTAATTAGCCTTCCAATTGTAAACTATAGATAAAATTGTAAGGGTTACAAAAACGATCATATAAATGATGTAGAGAACGAGAAAGAGAAGAGCTAACTTTTTATACAGTTTATCTTTATTACAAAAACGTTCAACATAGGACTCTCTTGGATTTTGAGGATTATACCAGACAGTCATAGTAGATCCTTTAGGAAAGGCTTCTTCTAAAACGTTTGTATAGGAGACCATTGAGTTTCTAGAAATCACTAGATTTTCACTCAAAAGATCCGGTGTATCAGCTACCGCCTTCCGACTCATCCAGGGGGCCGATTTCACCACGGTCCAACGATATTCCAGTTGTCTCTTATATGCTATTCCATCAACAATATATTCTACAATTGGTGGAATCACCTGTTTTGCGTATGCATACCCAACAACAATACCATCAACCCGTTCTGTTGCTAGATTTTTCCTTCTTGCAAAACGCTTAGAAATGTAGGAATAGATGAAGAAAGCAGTTAGGAAATAGATAGAGCCACCCCCTATTGCAAAAAGAAATATAATATATAATGGCATTTTTCTACCTCTTATTTTAAAGAATATTAATATCCATCAAATCTTCCTTACTCACCATTTCCCACTGCTTGAGATATGCTCTCCATCATATCGGGCCATTTAGATAATTGGTAATCAAATTTGAACATAAATATCACTATAAAACTAATCATCAAAAAGAGTGCTGCAATGACTTCATTTCCAATGACAAATAAAAGAATAGCGGCTACAGTTAGGAACCTAAAAAGATTGACCAGAAATGTAAAGTACACCTTCCGTCTCTTTAATGCCTTAATTAACTTCTTGCACTGATCCTCATCCAACTTGGATGGCTGTAATTTCAGGCTTGCATGGTAATATCGAATGATCCACGCAGCTAGGAAGTAGGAGATAACACCTAAAATCGGAATCGTTCCAAGTCGTACCAACTGATTGTCAAATATTCCAGCTTCCGCTAATCCATCCGAAATTTTGTTGATAATAAATAATGTAATAGGGAGCAATACATAAGACCAGTAGTTAGGAGAAGATGTCTCTTCTAGTAAGATTTTTTCCTCCCAATCAAAATGGTAATTCTTGTTCTCCCATATCCCTAAATTAATCATTGTTTGCATAACAACCTCTTTTTCACTCTCCTTGTATGTTTCCTAAAATTTCTCTCAGTACCAATTTGAAATAGGTTTACCGTTATAATACTTTTGAATCTCATCGAACTGAGAGATTTTCGTATCTTTATTTTCTACACTCAGTTCTTTAGGTAGATAGGCATAATCGTACACAGAGGAACCTAATGTAAGAAATTCTGTTTCTAGATCTATCAGTTCTTTCCCATTCGTAATCACACCATTCTCAGAATTAATCACTTTATATGCAAAACCTTCTGGTTTTGAAAAGAGGTTAAATGCAGTCGGATAGGATGCCTTTAAATTGATATTCCCTTTGTAAGATTCCTTCTTCCAAAAACCATTATCAAACGGAAGAACTCCAGCAGTGTAGCCTTTACGGATAGAAATGGAGAGATACACTCTATTCTTCTCATTTAATTCTTCTTCCGTTGTTTCTTTATCAATTTTAAGGGTTTTAAGATTAAGCAAGAAATAACGTGGCTGAGTTCGCTTCATAATTTTAATGATAGCGTAGTCATTCCCATTCATTTTTCGAAGAGTCGGGAAAGGACCATAGAGCACAAAATCATCATTTTTTACATACTCCACCATCATCTTCCAAAGATCAACTTCCTTTCGTTTCGCCTTACTCCCTGTTAAATCATAGATTTCTAAATGGGCGTATTCATCTGACTTCATTTTTTTCGATGGAATAATATCTCTTACTCTGTTTCTTTGCCTAACCAAATAATTAGAGTTCACCCTAACCCAATCTGATGAATCGGGAGACTTCAAAGATTTCTTCCGTTCTTTTTCATCA
>CAURHZ010000228.1:0-3300 GCA_963524345.1 uncultured Streptococcus sp. | reverse complement strand
GCACCATACTTAGCCGCAAACTGGACGCCTTCTTCCATCTGTTCAAAGGTAAAGTTACCTGCACGACTACGAAGACCATAGGCCTGACCACCAATAAAGACAGCATCTGCTCCATACTGAACAGCTACTTTTAGCTTCTCTAAAGTCCCTGCAGGTGATAAAACCTCAGGACGTTTTAATATTTTTGTCATGTTTTCTCCTATTTGCAATATGAAAGTTTGACGTTTTTCCTTCTCATTTTATAGTAAATAATCCATAAAATCAAGCCTAGACAAATTGTTTTGACAATTCTAATCTTTTAAGAAAGCAAAAAAACTAGCCTTTCTAGACTAGTTATTCTCAAGATAAAATTCAAAGCGTTCGCCTACATACTGACTTTTTACGTATTCAAAAGCAGTACCATCTTCTAGGTAGGAAACCTGAGTCAAACCAAGAATAGCATGTCCTTTTTCAACTTCCAAATAGTGGGCAATCTTTTCTTTAGCGAGACGAGCATAGATGGTCTGTTGTGATTTACCAATACGGTAGCCATGTTTTTGCAATGTTTGGAAGAAATGACTGGTGATTTCTTCTTTTTTAAAGTCCTTAATGAATTTTTCAGGAATAGAAGCAACTTCATAAACTAGAGGAACTTGGTCGGCATAGCGAACCCGGTCCATTCGGATAATATTCTCCGTTGGAGAAATTCCTAACTTTGCAACTTCCTGCTCATTGGGAATGGTTTTTCTGTAGGAAATGAGTTGGCTAGAGGGAACTTTACCTTGGGACTTAACAATTTCAGTAAAACTGGTTGTCCCTCTCATCTTTTCTTGTACACGTGTACTGGATACAAAGGTGCCACTTCCTACACGGCGCTCTAAAACTCCTTCTTCGACCAAGAGGGAAATAGCTTGGCGGAGGGTCATGCGACTGACCTCAAACTGCTCTGCTAAATCTCGTTCACTGGGAAGTCTCTCACCAATGGCCCAACGATGTTCGTCAATATCCTTTTTAATCTGATCATGGATTTTCATATAAGCGGGTAGCATATTTTTCACTTCATTTCTATCTTTTCTCTATTGTACCCCAATAAACTAGAAAAAGTCAATCTTCGCCTTGTTTAGTTGGTAATTCGCCCTTATTTGTGATAGAATATTGAAAAAAGATATTTCTTTTGAGAAAGGAAAAAGATGAGCAACATTTCAACTGATTTGCAAGATGTAGAAAAAATCATCGTATTGGACTATGGTAGCCAATACAACCAGCTGATTTCACGCCGTATCCGTGAGATTGGTGTTTTTTCAGAACTAAAAAGCCATAAAATTTCAGCTGCTGAAGTTCGTGAAATCAACCCTGTAGGAATCATCCTTTCAGGTGGTCCAAACTCTGTATACGAAGATGGTTCATTTGATATTGACCCAGAAATCTTCGAACTCGGAATTCCTATTTTGGGAATCTGTTACGGTATGCAGTTATTGACCCATAAACTTGGAGGAAAAGTTGTTCCTGCAGGTGATGCTGGAAATCGTGAATACGGTCAATCAACCCTAACACACACACCATCAGCGCTTTTTGAATCAACACCTGATGAACAGACTGTTTTGATGAGCCATGGTGATGCGGTTACAGAGATTCCTGCTGACTTTGTTCGTACTGGAACTTCAGCTGATTGCCCATACGCAGCTATCGAAAACCCAGATAAACACATTTACGGTATCCAATTCCACCCAGAAGTTCGTCATTCTGTATACGGAAATGATATCCTTCGTAACTTTGCCCTTAACATTTGTAAGGCTAAAGGCGACTGGTCAATGGATAATTTCATCGATATGCAGATCCAAAAAATCCGTGAGACTGTCGGTGATAAACGTGTCCTTCTTGGTCTATCCGGTGGGGTTGACTCATCTGTCGTTGGGGTTCTTCTCCAAAAGGCTATTGGTGATCAATTAATCTGTATCTTCGTGGACCACGGTCTTCTTCGTAAAGGAGAAGCGGACCAAGTTATGGAAATGCTTGGTGGTAAGTTTGGTTTGAATATCGTCAAAGCAGACGCTGCTAAACGTTTCCTTGATAAACTTGCTGGCGTTTCTGACCCTGAACAAAAACGTAAAATCATCGGTAACGAATTTGTGTATGTCTTTGATGATGAAGCAAGCAAGCTCAAAGATGTGAAATTCCTTGCTCAAGGTACCTTATACACAGACGTTATCGAGTCTGGTACGGATACAGCTCAAACTATCAAGTCACACCACAACGTGGGTGGTCTTCCAGAAGACATGCAGTTTGAATTGATTGAACCACTCAACACTCTTTATAAAGACGAAGTTCGTGCTCTTGGTACAGAACTTGGCATGCCAGACCATATCGTATGGCGCCAACCATTCCCAGGACCAGGACTTGCTATCCGTGTCATGGGTGAAATCACTGAAGAGAAACTAGAAACAGTTCGTGAGTCAGATGCTATCCTTCGTGAAGAAATTGCCAAAGCTGGTCTTGACCGCGATATCTGGCAATACTTCACAGTTAATACAGGTGTTCGTTCAGTCGGTGTTATGGGTGACGGTCGTACGTATGACTACACAATTGCAATCCGTGCTATCACCTCTATCGATGGTATGACTGCTGATTTTGCAAAGATTCCATGGGAAGTACTTCAAAAAATCTCAGTGCGTATCGTAAATGAAGTGGATCATGTTAACCGCATCGTCTATGATATTACAAGTAAACCACCTGCAACCGTTGAGTGGGAATAGAGTTAATAAGTTTAAAAGGCCTTAGAAATATTGATTTCTAAAGCTTTTTATTTTGCATTAACAATATTTTAACAACAAAAACTATTTTTCAGTATTTAAACCTAATATCTTTTTAACCTTTTTGGTACTTTCTATATACATACCTTTCTTAGACTCTCTAACAATTCTAGAATAATCTCCATTATCCTCGCGCAATTCATAAACACGGTAAAAATCATTATTATATTCAAACTCACTAATCAAATCTATTTCTTTATTTATTATTTCCTTACTACCTAAATTTTCTGAATACTTCCTGAGCTCTATTAACCAATTAAACACCTATTAATCAATTTTTAAATGTATCTTACCCTTCACTACATCCGGTATATATTTTGAAGTAATCTCATATTCAATCGTTTGAGGAACATTCTCAAACATTAGTATCGATGGAAATGCCATTGAGGAGTTATGTTTCAAATACTCAATGCCAAATCTTAAAATATCAAATTCTGAATTTGTAAAATTTTTATATATAAATATGTGTTCTAAAGAGTTTTTATAGTTGTATTTTTGTTCTTCATAACCA
>CAURHZ010000227.1:0-3311 GCA_963524345.1 uncultured Streptococcus sp. | reverse complement strand
TGTTCGCTAAAGTTGAAGGCGTAGTACGCTTTGAACGTAAAGGACGCGATAAAAAGCAGGTTTCTGTTTACCCAATCGCTAAATAAAAAGGTCCAGTGAACCTTTTTATCCCGAGCCTTAAAATATAAAGGCGAGGAAGCTAGAAGTAGCATTAAATAAGGCTTTCCAAATTTTTCGGAGAGCCTGTTTTTTTGGTTTGATACTCATTTTGCTACCCATATTATGGGAATTGAATTTGCATCATATTATAAACGGTAAATCAACAAGATTTGCTGTTTTTATTTGCTTGAAATCAGATAAGGACTAAAAAAGACATTATTCTAATTCTTGTATTGGAATGTTAGAGTATTTATTGAGTCTTGAAAATTTCCAGACTCTTTTCCTTTTTGGAAAACTTCTAAAATATGGTATAATGAAAAGATAAAGAAGTTGGGGGTAGAAGATGAACATTCAACAATTACGCTATGTTGTGGCTATTGCCAATAGCGGTACTTTTCGTGAAGCTGCTGAAAAGATGTATGTTAGTCAGCCGAGTCTGTCTATTTCTGTTCGTGATTTGGAAAAGGAATTGGGCTTTAAGATTTTCCGTCGGACCAGCTCAGGGACTTTCTTGACCCGTCGTGGGATGGAATTTTATGAAAAAGCGCAAGAATTGGTCAAAGGATTTGATATTTTTCAAAATCAGTATGCCAATCCTGAGGAAGAAAAAGATGAATTTTCCATTGCCAGTCAGCACTATGACTTCTTGCCACCAACCATTACGGCTTTCTCAGAGCGCTATCCTGACTATAAGAACTTCCGTATTTTTGAGTCTACTACAGTTCAAATCTTAGACGAAGTAGCGCAAGGGCATAGTGAGATCGGGATTATCTACCTCAACAATCAAAATAAAAAAGGTATTATGCAACGGGTTGAAAAGCTAGGTCTGGAGGTCATTGAATTGATTTCCTTCCATACCCACATTTATCTCCGCGAGGGGCATCCTTTGGCTCAGAAAGAGGAATTGGTTATGGAGGATTTAGCTGATCTACCAACGGTTCGTTTCACTCAAGAAAAAGACGAGTACCTTTATTATTCAGAGAACTTTGTTGATACCAGTGCGAGCTCGCAGATGTTCAATGTGACAGACCGTGCTACTTTGAATGGTATTTTGGAGCGGACGGACGCTTATGCAACAGGTTCCGGATTTTTAGATAGTGACAGTGTCAATGGGATTACAGTCATTCGTCTCAAGGATAACCTAGATAATCGCATGGTCTATGTTAAACGTGAAGAAGTGGAGCTGAGTCAAGCTGGGACTCTCTTTGTAGAAGTCATGCAAGAATATTTTAATCAGAAGAGGAAATCATGAAAAAAAGAGGAATAGTGGCAGTCATTGTACTACTTTTGATTGGGCTTGATCAGTTGGTAAAATCCTATATCGTCCAGCAGATTCCACTGGGTGAAGTACGCTCTTGGATTCCCAATTTCGTTAGTTTGACCTACCTGCAAAATCGAGGTGCAGCCTTTTCCATGCTACAAGACCAGCAGTGGTTATTTGCTATCATTACACTGGTCGTTATGGTAGGTGCCATTTGGTATCTACATAAACACATGGAGGACTCACTTTGGATGGTCTTGGGTTTGACCTTGATTATTGCAGGTGGTCTTGGAAACTTTATTGACAGAATCAGTCAGGGCTTTGTTGTGGATATGTTCCACCTTGACTTTATCAATTTTGCAATTTTCAATGTGGCAGATAGCTATCTGACGGTTGGAGTGATTATTTTATTGATTGCAATGCTAAAAGAGGAAATAAATGGAAATTAAAATTGAAACTGGTGGCCTGCGTTTAGATAAGGCTTTGTCAGATTTGACAGAATTATCACGCAGTCTCGCGAATGAACAAATCAAATCAGGGCAGGTCTTGGTCAATGGTCAAGTCAAGAAAGCTAAATACACTGTCCAAGAAGGTGATATCGTCACTTACCATGTACCAGAGCCAGAGGTCTTAGAGTATGTAGCAGAGGAAATTCCTCTTGAAATTATCTATCAAGATGAGGATGTGGCTGTCGTTAACAAGCCTCAGGGAATGGTTGTCCACCCAAGTACTGGTCATACCAGTGGAACCCTAGTCAATGCCCTTATGTACCATATTAAGGATTTGTCGGGTATCAATGGGGTTCTACGTCCAGGAATTGTTCACCGTATTGATAAGGATACGTCAGGTCTTCTCATGATTGCTAAAAATGATGAGGCGCATCTAGCACTTGCCCAAGAACTCAAGGATAAAAAGTCTCTCCGCAAATATTGGGCCATTGTTCATGGAAATCTGCCTAATGATCGTGGTGTGATTGAAGCTCCGATTGGCCGTAGTGAAAAAGACCGTAAGAAACAGGCTGTGACTGCTAAAGGGAAGCCTGCAGTGACCCGTTTCCACGTCTTGGAACGTTTTGGTGATTACAGCTTGGTAGAGTTGCAGCTAGAGACAGGACGCACTCATCAAATCCGTGTTCACATGGCTTATATTGGCCATCCAGTCGCTGGGGATGAAGTCTATGGTCCTCGCAAGACACTTAAAGGACATGGACAATTTCTCCATGCCAAGACGCTAGGTTTTACTCATCCAAGAACGGGTGAGACCTTGGAATTTACAGCAGATATCCCAGATATTTTTAAGGAAACTTTGGAGAGATTGAGAAAGAATTAGATTTGATAAAAGGTTGAGATGACTTGTCTCGACCTTTTTCCTGTCAACTCTTTTCTATTTCCTACCATTCATGTTATAATGGATAGATATGAAGAATCGGAGTGAGACTATGAAATACAAACGGATTGTCTTTAAGGTGGGGACTTCTTCTTTGACGAATGAGGATGGAAGTTTATCACGTAGTAAGGTAAAGGCTATTACCCAGCAGTTGGCTATGCTGCACGAGGCTGGTCATGAATTGATTTTGGTGTCGTCAGGTGCCATTGCTGCAGGTTTTGGGGCTTTAGGATTTAAAAAGCGTCCGACTAAGATTTCTGATAAACAGGCTTCAGCAGCGGTAGGGCAAGGCCTTTTGTTGGAAGAATACACGACCAATCTTCTCTTGCGCCAAATCGTTTCTGCACAAATCTTGCTGACTCAGGATGATTTTGTGGATAAGCGCCGCTATAAGAATGCTCATCAGGCTTTGTCAGTTCTACTTAGCCGTGGCGCGATTCCTATCATCAATGAGAATGACAGTGTCGTTATTGATGAGCTCAAGGTCGGGGATAACGACACTCTAAGTGCCCAGGTAGCGGCCATGGTTCAAGCAGATCTTTTGGTTCTCTTGACAGATGTGGAC
>CAURHZ010000226.1:0-3311 GCA_963524345.1 uncultured Streptococcus sp. | reverse complement strand
TTTTATTGCCATCCTTTTTCTTTCTATTTGGGCTAGATTTGCTGATTTTTTTACCCTTGAAAAAATACATGCGCGATTTGCTTGCTATGCTAGATAGAAAAAAGACAGTGTTGGTGACTGTTATAGCAACACTTCTCTTCTTAAGAAATCCAATGACCATTGTCTCACTTCTGATTTATATTGGACTGGGCTTGTTTTTTGCAGCCTATCTTGTCCCAAATTCTGTTAAAAAGGAAGTTTCCTTTTATGGTCATATTTTCCGAGATCTTGTATTGGTCATTGCTACGCTCATTTTCTTTTAGAGCAAGCTTGTTTTTATGGATGTTATGATGGTAATACTCTTCGAAAATCTCTTCAAACTACGTCAGCTCTATCTGCAACCTCAAAACAGTGTTTTGAGCAGCCTGCGGCTAGCTTCCTAGTTTGCTCTTTGATTTTCATTGAGTATTAAAATCCAGTCATGGTAATCCCCAACAGGCGGACACCTCTTTCTTTCTCGTCTAACTCTTCATAGAGTTGTAGGGCTATTTGGCTTATCTGACTAGCATCCTGTGTTTTTTGAACAATACTTTTTCGTTTAGTAAGAGTTGAAAAGTCTTCGTAGCGGATTTTCAAAATGACAATTTTTCCAGCTTTTTCTTGTTGATGTAGATTAAGAGCGACTCTTTCTGATAGGAGTGTCAGCTCTTTTTTGATATCTTCCTCGGCACGGAGAATCTTCCCATAGGTTTTCTCTTTCCCAATTGATTTACGGATGCGATTGGACTTGACGGGGGAATTGTGGATACCACGAGCCTTTCGATACAGGTCATAGCCCAGTCTGCCAAAGCGGTCTATTAGGGTCACTTCAGGGACTTCAAGCAAATCAGCGCCTGTAAAAACACCCATTTGATGAAGACGTTCCACCGTCTTTTTTCCTACTCCATGAAACTTAGAAATATCCATTTGTTTGAGAAAATCCTCAGCTTGGTCAGGTAAAATAACTGTCAAACCATGTGGTTTTTGATAGTCACTAGCCATTTTAGCTAAGAATTTGTTATAAGAAACGCCAGCAGAAGCAGTTAGATGGAGTTCTTGCCAGATATCCTCTTGAATGAGGCGAGCAATTTTGACTGCTGACTTGATACCGAGTTTATTTTCCGTCACATCCAAGTAGGCTTCGTCAATGCTCATGGGTTCAATCAAATCTGTATATCGTTTAAAGATAGCTCGAATCTGGAGTCCCACAGACTTGTATTTCTCATAATTTCCTGAGATAAAGACGGCCTGGGGACAACGTTCATAGGCTTCCTTAGAACTCATGGCTGAATGGACACCAAAAGCTCGCGCCTCATAGCTACAAGTGGAAACGACACCACGCCCACCTGTTTGCCGAGGGTCACTGCCGATAATGACAGGTTTTCCTCTGAGTTTAGGATTATCTCTGATTTCGACCGCAGCAAAAAAGGCATCCATGTCAATATGGATGATTTTTCTTGACAAATCATTTAACAAAGGAAAAATCAGCATATCTGGCCTCCTTTTACCGCTTATTTTCTTTCATTATACCCTTTTTTCTGAAAAAAAGGAAAAAGGACTTCGTTTTTTCAAAAATATAATACAGTTTAGAACAAAATATAGACTGTTTTAGAAAAGAAAGTGTAAAAATAGGGATTTTCCACTTGCTGAAATCGGTTACTGTGTGGTATACTTGTCTCATGAATGTAACAGATGGTTGTTACTAGAAAGAAAAAAGAGGACATTAACATGGTTGTTAAGACAGTTGTTGAAGCACAAGATATTTTTGATAAAGCTTGGGAAGGCTTCAAAGGCGTAGATTGGAAAGAAAAAGCAAGTGTATCACGCTTCGTACAAGCTAACTACACACCTTACGATGGAGACGAAAGCTTCCTTGCAGGACCAACAGAACGTTCACTTCACATCAAAAAAATTGTAGAAGAAACTAAAGCACACTACGAAGAAACTCGTTTCCCAATGGACACTCGTCCAACATCTATCGCTGATATCCCAGCAGGATTTATCGATAAAGAAAACGAAGTTATCTTCGGTATCCAAAACGATGAACTCTTCAAATTGAACTTCATGCCAAAAGGTGGTATCCGTATGGCTGAAACTACTTTGAAAGAAAATGGATACGAACCAGATCCAGCTGTTCACGAAATCTTTACTAAATATGTAACAACAGTTAACGACGGTATCTTCCGCGCTTACACTTCAAACATCCGTCGCGCTCGTCACGCTCACACTGTAACTGGTCTTCCAGATGCATACTCACGCGGACGTATCATCGGTGTTTACGCACGTCTTGCTCTTTACGGTGCAGACTACTTGATGCAAGAAAAAGTAAACGACTGGAATGCAATTGAAGAAATCGATGAAGAAACAATCCGTCTTCGTGAAGAAATCAATCTTCAATACCAAGCATTGCAACAAGTTGTTCGCTTGGGTGACCTTTACGGAGTTGACGTTCGCAAACCAGCGATGAACGTTAAAGAAGCAATCCAATGGGTTAACATCGCCTTCATGTCTGTCTGCCGTGTTATCAACGGTGCGGCTACATCTCTCGGACGTGTACCAATCGTTTTGGACATCTTTGCAGAACGTGACCTTGCTCGTGGTACATTTACTGAATCAGAAATCCAAGAATTCGTTGATGATTTCGTTATGAAACTTCGTACAGTTAAATTTGCTCGTACAAAAGCTTACGACCAATTGTACTCAGGTGACCCAACCTTCATCACAACTTCTATGGCTGGTATGGGTAACGACGGACGTCACCGTGTTACTAAGATGGACTACCGTTTCTTGAACACTTTGGACAACATCGGTAACTCTCCAGAACCAAACTTGACAGTTCTTTGGACTGACAAATTGCCATATAGCTTCCGTCGCTACTGTATGCACATGAGCCACAAACACTCTTCTATCCAATACGAAGGTGTAACAACAATGGCTAAAGATGGATATGGTGAAATGAGCTGTATCTCATGCTGTGTGTCTCCACTTGACCCAGAAAATGAAGAACAACGCCACAACATCCAGTACTTCGGTGCGCGTGTAAACGTATTGAAAGCCCTTCTTACTGGTTTGAACGGTGGTTACGATGATGTTCACAAAGACTACAAAGTATTTGACATCGAACCAATCCGTGACGAAGTTCTTGAATTTGAATCAGTTAAAGCTAACTTTGAAAAATCTCTTGACTGGTTGACTGACACTTACGTAGATGCTTTGAACATCATCCACTACATGACTGATAAGTACAACTACGAAGCTGTTCAAATGGCATTCTTGCCAACTAAACAACGTGC
>CAURHZ010000225.1:0-3316 GCA_963524345.1 uncultured Streptococcus sp. | reverse complement strand
ATATTTTTAGTTTTAAAAATTATATAATATCAACAATCAAAGAATTTGATTTTTTGAAATTAAAATAATAAAGGAGGGTAGGCAATGTTGTGGTCAATTATTGCTGGAGGTCTTATTGGTCTCTTGGCAGGTAAAATCACTAAAAAAGGTAGTTCTATGGGAATCGTCGCAAATATATTCGCTGGTTTAGTCGGGTCATCTGTAGGACAATCCCTTTTAGGTAGTTGGGGCCCATCCATCGCTGGAATGGCTTTGATCCCATCTATTGCAGGAGCAGCAATTGTTGTTACTGTAGTATCATTCTTTACAGGTAAAAAATAATTACTTGTAGAATAAACTATTTTTAAATAGATTAGACGGGTAAAAATAGTTTAATGTTAAATCGAAAGGATTGTATATGTCAAAAACAAAGAAAATATTCTTTATTATTTTCTGTATTTTAATCTTGACAATTTTCCTTCCTGTTTTGATAGATTATCATCAAGTTAGTGATCTAGGCATTCAGCTATTTAGCTGGAGACAGAATCATTTCGTTGAATTCTATCTCTCTAGATATATATTCTGGGGGATAGTGGCTCTATCAACTTTAGTTTTGTTATCGATGTTAGTTGTGTTGTTTTATCCTAAACGTTATTTGGAAATTCAACTTGAAACTAAAAACGATACATTAAAATTAAAGAATTCTGCAATCGAAGGTTTTGTTAGAAGTTTGGTAAGTGATCATGGATTGATCAAGAACCCAACTGTTCATGTAAATTTACGAAAAAATAAATGTTTTGTTCATGTAGAAGGTAAAATTCTTCCTTCGGACAACATCGCTGACAGATGCCAACTAATTCAAAATGAAATAACTAATGGATTGAAGCAGTTTTTTGGTATTGAGCGTCAGGTTAAACTAGAAGTTCTAGTAAAAGACTACCAGCCTAAACCAAAACCTCAAAACAAAAAGACTGTTAGTCGTGTGAAGTAAGGAAGTAAAAATGGAATGGCTTAAACAATATCGATATCCAATTATCGCTGGTCTCATAGGCGTATTTCTCGCTTGTTTGATTATCTCCTTTGGCTTCTTCAAAACAATATTTGTATTGATTTTAGGAGCACTGGGAGTTGCAGCTGGATTATATATCGAAAAAAACTATATAGATAAATAAAAATTACTAATTTAATTAAAGGAGTTTCATATGTCAAACGAAAAAAACATTAACACTAACGTAGAAAAGAAAGATGCTACTGCTGTAGCTCACGAAATCAAAGGAGAACTTACTTACGAAGATAAAGTTATCCAAAAAATCATTGGTCTGTCACTAGAAAACGTTTCAGGTCTTTTGGGAATCGACGGTGGTTTCTTCTCAAATCTTAAAGAAAAAATCGTTAACAGCGATGACGTAACAAGTGGTGTTAACGTAGAAGTTGGTAAAACACAAGTTGCAGTTGACTTAAACATTATTGCTGAGTACCAAAAAAATGTTCCAGCTTTATATTCAGAAATCAGAGAAATCGTATCTTCAGAAGTTGCTAAAATGACTGACTTGGAAGTTGTTGAAATCAACGTAAACGTTGTCGACATCAAAACAAAAGAACAACATGAAGCAGACTCAGTAAGCCTTCAAGATCGCGTATCTGACGTTGCTGAATCAACAGGAGAATTCGCTTCAGAACAATTCGAAAAAGCTAAATCTGGTCTTGGATCTGGTTTCTCAACTGTTCAAGAAAAAGTTAGCGAAGGCGTAGAAGCTGTTAAAGGTGCAGCAACTGGTGTAGTATCTCACGAAAAAACTCGTGTAAACTAATATAAAATAAATATAACAGGAGAAATTATCATGTCAGTAGAAGAAAAATTAAATCAAGCTAAAGGTTCTATTAAAGAAGGTGTTGGGAAAGCCATCGGTGATGAAAAAATGGAAAAAGAAGGAGCAGCTGAAAAAGTTGTTTCTAAAGTAAAAGAAGTTGCTGAAGATGCCAAAGACGCTGTAGAAGGTGCTGTAGAAGGTATCAAAAACATGTTGAGTGGCGACGATAAATAAGGCTAAAAGTCACTTTATCTTTTTAGTAACATTAGTCAAAAGAGTCTGAGTCAAGATGAGTCTCAGAAAACAAAAAGCTAGAGATTTCCACTTGCGGAACTCTAGCTTTTTAATTTCACCTCTTTCTCTTATTATATTTCAGCAGGTTGTTGACCGTTAGTACGAATCCCATGTCAATTCTCACTTTACGCTTACCTCTCAGATGACATCTCTTATAACCAAACAAACCTTTATCTGCCCAAAGACAGATTTCATATCAATCTTACGTTTAGCGGAAATTTGTCTACCCTTGGAAGATAAAAATGCCTGATATTCTTTAGTTTTTAAACACTGGTAACGTTCATTCATATACAGTCCCTTTTGAGGAGCTGATTCAGGTTCATCATCGCAGTCAAGATTGATTTCAAGGATTTTTACTTTCTATCTACTCTTTTTCATGATGTATTTTCGTACAGGTGCTTCAACCATTTGAACGATTTCAAATCCTTCTTTTTGGTAAAGATTCTGAGCTCTTTGATTTGCCTCGAAGACATTTAGAGAGATGCTGTCTATATCTCTATTTTCAAAGACCAAACTAACAAATTTCCTTAAAGCCTGCCTACCTAAGCCTTGCCCCTGTTTCTGGGGGTTGATAAAAAATCTTCCGATATGAAGATTACTGTCTTCTTGCCTGATTTTCTGGATAACCCCCACAAACTCTTGTCCTTCAAAGATTGAAAAGATTCCTTCCAAATCTTGCAAAACTTGAATTGTCAAGGGAAAAGGAATCATTGTTCCCATCCATTGCTCTTGAAAGGATTTGCCAAGGGAGTTGGACCATTGGCATACGAGCTGAGCGTTTTCTGTGCTCACATTTTCTTCAAAACGAATTGTCATATTTTCCTCCCCATCTTATCTATGTTTCTACATTATACTACTTCTCCCATTTTTTACGAATAGATAAGTATGATTGATTTTTATTTTTTTCTTGTCGGGAGCATTCTCGCTTCCTTTCTTGGTTTGGTTATTGACCGTTTTCCTGAGCAATCCATTATCCAACCTGCTAGTCACTGCGATTCCTGTCAGACTCGCTTGCGCCCCTTAGATTTGATTCCGATTCTCTCGCAGGTGCTCAATCGCTTTCGCTGTCGCTACTGCAAGGCTCCTTATCCAGTCTGGTATGCCCTTTTGGAACTAGGCTTAGGTCTCCTATTTCTATCTTACTCTTGGGGATTACTTTCCTTGAGTCAAGTCATCCTAATCACTGCAGGTTTGACCTTGGGCATCTACGACTTTCGTCATCAGGAATATCC
>CAURHZ010000224.1:0-3328 GCA_963524345.1 uncultured Streptococcus sp. | reverse complement strand
AAAGACTTTCTCTATATATCTTTCTCGAGTTGAAAAGTCTTTAAACCCTGAACTCTCCCTTGCAAGTTTACTTTCTTCAAGATTCTTCAGGATTTGTTCCTTGTTATACTTCGGTGTTTCGACATCGTGAACATTCTTCACCTCAGGAATATCCAATTCAACCTTCGGTTTAACTGTTCCTACATGATCAACCGCTTCACCCTTTATAGTAGATAAATCTTTCGGTTTTGTCAACACATCAATATCTGGCATCTTGGATTTTGGAACCACAGTTGTTGTTCCAGCCATTGCTTCAACTGGTTTGATTTTCGGAACTTCTACATCAACCTGAGGTTTTACTGGCACCTCCAAATCCACCGATTTAGCTGGCTTGAATTTTGGTGTCTCAATATCCACATGAGTATTGGGAACTGTAACTGTATTTGACCTATCTATTTTCTTAAACATTTTTGAAGTATCAAATTTAGGTTTAGAAATTTTAGCCATAGCTGACTGGAAAGCCCCCAAATTATCAAGAAGATCAATTGTACCAGTAGCAATATCTGTTGTATTCTTTACCCAACCGTAGTTTTTAGCAACAAAAATTTCGTCTTTGGTAGCTTTCTCCCCTGTTGATGGATTTTTCCCTGTTTTTAAAATATATTGATTACGTTTATTCATATAATCTGGGTCGCGCCAATCAACAGGCTGCTCTTTCATCAACTGATTATATCTATAATATGCATAATCTTTCTTTGCTCTATCTGCTTTTGACGAAAAGATGTAATCAAACTCAATTCCTGTTCTTCCATTCATAAATTCAGGATGTTCAGAACTAAGTTCACCCAATGTTTTTGAATCAATTTTCTTTCTATCTGAAGTTTTGAGGTTAGAGAACATCTTTTGATTTCTTTTTCTTTCTTGTAAAGTTTCTTCTCCACTAGCTTCTTTAAATTTACAAACATTGTAAATATAGGTAGCTTCCTGAAAACTGATACCTCCCTGCGTATATACAAACTGACCAGTTTGACGATAGTGTTCGTATTCGTTAACAATCCCTCCATATTTTTTCTGTAAATCGGCAAGACTAGATTGACTAACTTCAATTTCGAATTTTCTGCTTTTCAAAGGTTTAGATACTGATTTCGGTACTGAAACATCTGGATAATCTTTATAATAACTAAGTAAAAAGTCAAGTTCTTCTCCACTTAATTCTTTTCCCTTATTTGCTTTCCCAATAATCTTCTTATAATTTTCCTGTCTCTCTACTGTACTCAACACAATGGTATTTATTTCTAAATCAGGATATTTTGCTGCAAACTCTTTGGCAAACTTCCTTTCGTCACTCGTTAATTGCTTTCCTTCAACAACTTTATCTACAACTCCCCTATAACGCATTTCCTCAGCTTTCACAGATCGCACTTCTTTAGTGTATTGTAAAATTTCCTGATCCACCACACCTGGGTACTCACTATTATACCGTTCAATTGCTGTAAGATCAGATTCTGTTAGCTCCTCCCCGTTAAATAATTTCTGAAGAGCCTTATCATAAGCTTCTTGCATGCTTACTGCACGTGCTTCCCATTTTGTTGCAACAGTGTCAGCCCAATCCGTACTGGTTGTGCATTCAAAGGTCCCTGCAGCAAATGAGACACCAAGAGTGTGCTCTGCATCAGCAATTCTACCAGCGGCATCGTTTGCCTCAGTGTTAGCTGAAGCAGAAGAATCATTAAAAGCTATTAAGTGTTCTAATTTCTCATTAGCTGCTCTAATTTGTTCATCCAGTGTAGATGCTTGATCACGTAAAGAGTTTAGAGATTTTTCCTGTTCACTACTGAGCGTATCCTTTCTTTCTAAACTTGCAATAGAATAACTGATTTGTATGCTAGCACGGGATGCCGAACTAATTTCCGCTCGAAGCTGCTCCTCGTCTAAATTCTCTGCACCACATAGCGATGCATAAGTATCAGCAAGGTAATCCGCGGCATCTGCAACAGCTTCAGAATAAAGGATACAAGCCTGATAATAGGAGACCATAATTCCTGATGCATAAGCACGCGCTGCATCATAGCCTGCGCCTTGTAGGTCATATGATCCACTAAATGTACTAAAGGCACTGATCAGTTGCTGATAGCCTGCGACACGTCCCTGAGAAGCACTTGATGTCGTAGAAGACATCGTCTGAAGGGCACCATAGTTTACTTTAACCATCTCTCTCTTCCTTTCTCAATGCTTTGCTGAACTATACAGTTCTTCGCTACCCGAGCCTCTATGATTATTGATATATCCTGCAATCGAAGCATCTGTCGTCTGGAACTCTGCATGAATTCCATGGAGTACTTGGATAAAGTCGATCGCCCGCTCCTTTGCTTGCTCACCGGCATTTTTATCACCATCAATATTGGCTGACATTCCTTTCTGGCCTTGATAAACATTGCCATCATCTTTGGTCCCAGTAGCAGAGCTCACTGAATTTGACGCAGACACAATGCTATCCGCATAGGAATGAACTGTATCATTTGATTGAATTGCCATAGAAAATTACTATCCTTTAGTTGAAGGGGGATGTTCTGTAAGGAAGTCGTCGAATACTAACAATTTAAATCAAGTCTTTATTGACCTATCTATGTTTATAATTTACTATTACTAATAGCAAATTACTGTTACGAATCTCTACTTATCGCACATCCTGTTTCATTGTCTACTGTTGAAAAGTCTTCTGATAAAAAAATTAAATCTCCATCAAACAAGCCAAATACGAAACTCGGTCTTTCTTTAGAGCTTTCACCTCATGTATGACAAAGTCACATGAATGGTTACAGAAAACTCTATAAAGCTAGGACCATTTTATAAATCGTTCTATTTTGCTTGAAGTCAACTTTTCCTTTTACTCTGATTGAGCTCAGATCTTTAAAGTAATCTCACTCATCCAATGCCATAATATTTTCAAATGTTATTTTCTTTCTTCATTTAGTTAAGTGAAAAACAAATACCACTAAAAAATATTACCTTACTATCATACCTGAAATTACTTTGAAAATCAAATTAATTACTAGTTAGAGAGAGTTAAGAGGATGAAAAAAGAGAGAACCTCGGTTCTCTCTAAAATCTATTTTTCTTTGCTTCTTTTTCAGCCAGCTCATTTATGAGTTGAGAGCGTTTCTTTTGAACTATTTCAAGCTGACGCTCTGTCTCACGATACTGCTGTTTTAGTTGCAACTCCTGCTCGTCTAAATCTAAAAAGAGTTTTCGAGTTGTCTCATCCATCTGTTCTAGTAGTTGGATATAAAATGAGCGGAGAGAAGGTGTTACCCCCATCAATAGTAAATCATTGAGATGATAGAGAACA
>CAURHZ010000223.1:0-3341 GCA_963524345.1 uncultured Streptococcus sp. | reverse complement strand
TATACTGATGAAAAAGGAGGATTTCTATGAGTCAAGAATTTATCAGTCCAAGTGATGGCGTGATTCGTCAGTATCTCGTAACGAGTAAAACCCTTGCTGTGGTGGGCCTGTCTGACCGTGAGGAAACAACCAGCAATCGAGTGACCAAGGAAATGCAGGCTCGAGGTTATAAAATCATCCCTGTCAATCCCAAGGCTGCAGGTGGTGAGATTTTGGGTGAAAAGGCTTATGCCAGCCTCGCTGAAATTCCTTTTCCTGTAGATATTGTCAATGTTTACCGTCGAAGTGAGTTTCTGCCAGATGTGGCGCGTGATTTTCTCAAGGCTGATGCTAAGATTTTTTGGGCACAGCTGGGACTTGAAAGTCTAGAAGCGGAAGAAATCTTGCGTGCTGGTGGATGCGATGACATCGTGATGAATCGCTGTATCAAGAGAGAACATACACGCTTGATTGAGGAAGCATAATAAAAAGGTAGCTGGTGGGCTACCTTTTGTGTTATATTCAATGAAAATCAAAGAGCAAACTAGGAAACTAGTCGCAGGCTGCTCAAAACACTGTTTTGAGGTTGTAGATAAGACTGACGAAGTCAGTCACATATATACGGCAAGGCGACGTTGACGTGGTTTGAAGAGATTTTCGAAGAGTATTAGAAAATGCCGATAAGGGTCTGCATCCCGAGACTGGTGAGGATGATGGCTATCCAGCAAATGGCTCCGAGAACAATGGATTTTCCACTTGATTTGACCATAGCGACCAGATTTGTTTTGAGACCGATAGCACTCATGGCCATGATAATGAGGAATTTGGAAAGTTGTTTGAGAGGGGTAAAGAAACTACTGGATACCCCGAGAGAGGTCAGTAGGGTGGTTAGGAGAGATGCAAGGATAAAGTAAAGGATAAAAAGCGGGAAGACTTTTTTTAGTTGAAGGCCTTGCTTATTTTTTTGTTCACGACTTTGCCAGTAGGAGAGAAAGAGAGTGATGGGGATAATAGCCAGAGTCCGCGTAAGTTTGACAATGGTTGCGGATTCGAGGGTATTAGTCTGGTAGAGACTGTCCCAGGCGCTGGCGGTAGCCGTTACAGAGGAAGTATCATTGACCGCAGTTCCTGCAAAGAGGGCGAAGCCGTCATTGGATAGATGAAGCCAGGTGCCGAGGGTTGGAAAGATGAGCGCAGCCAAGACATTGAAGAAAAAGATAACGGAGATGGCTTGGGCGACTTCCTTTTCCTTGGCATGGATAACGGGCGCTGTCGCTGCAATGGCAGAGCCCCCACAGATAGAAGAACCCACTCCAATCAAGGTAGCCAGTTTTGTGTCCAGTGCAAAGAAACGCTGGAAGAGGTAGGCAACAATCAAGGCTATTGAAATGGTGGACAGGATAACAGGGAGTGAAGATTGTCCGACTGCGAAGACTTGCGAGATATTGAGACCAAAACCAAGCAAGATAACAGCATATTGAAGCAATTTCTTGGAACTAAAGGTCAATCCCGCATCCAGTTGTTTATAGGGCGAGAGAAAGGGATGGAGAAGCATGCCTATGAAAATTGCAAAGACAGGCGCGCCAATAACAGGGAAGAATCCTCCTAAGTACCAAGATACGATTGAAATCAGAAGGCAGGCCAAGATGCCTGCTCCATTTTTTGATAGAAATGACATAAAAACCTCCAAATAGAATCTGTTACCATTATAGACCTGTAAAGAGGAAAAGTAAAATAGAAAGTGGAAAGCTATTCTATCATGTATTTTTGCGGTCGGGGGGCTTTTGTAGTATAATAGAGATACGTTTTGAAAGTAGGAGGTATCTATGGACTTAACTAAGCGCTTTAATAAACAGTTAGATAAGATTCAAGTTTCGTTGATTCGTCAATTTGACCAGGCTATTTCGGAGATTCCTGGGGTCTTGCGTTTGACCTTGGGGGAGCCTGATTTTACAACGCCAGATCATATCAAGGAGGCGGCCAAGCGAGCGATTGATCAGAACCAATCCTACTATACAGGGATGAGTGGTCTGCTGACTCTACGTAAGGCGGCCAGTGACTTTGTTAAGGAAAAGTACCAACTGGACTATGATCCTGAAAATGAAATCTTGGTTACAATTGGGGCGACAGAGGCTTTATCTGCTACTTTGACGGCTATTTTGGAAGAGGGAGACAAGGTACTTTTGCCAGCTCCTGCCTATCCAGGTTATGAACCGATTGTCAATCTAGTTGGGGCAGAGGTTGTCGAGATTGATACGACTGAA
Organism: uncultured Streptococcus sp.; assembly: GCA_963524345.1. Classification (GTDB taxonomy): domain Bacteria; phylum Bacillota; class Bacilli; order Lactobacillales; family Streptococcaceae; genus Streptococcus. Next base: position 1,098 of record CAURHZ010000223.1, on the reverse strand, counting down.
AATGGTTTTGTCTTGACTCCTGAGATGTTGGAAAAGGCCATTTTGGAGCAGGGTGACAAGCTCAAGGCGGTTATTCTCAACTATCCAGCCAATCCGACAGGGATTACCTATAGTCGGGAGCAGTTGGAAGCCTTGGCAGCTGTTTTACGCAAGTATGAAATTTTCGTTGTCTGTGATGAGGTTTACTCAGAATTGACCTATACAGGCGAAGCCCATGTGTCTCTGGGAACTATGTTGAGAGATCAGGCAATTATTATCAATGGTTTGTCGAAATCTCATGCTATGACAGGTTGGCGTTTGGGGCTGATTTTCGCTCCTGCAGCCTTTACAGCCCAGTTGATTAAGAGTCACCAGTACTTGGTCACTGCCGCAAATACCATGGCGCAACACGCTGCGGTAGAAGCCCTTACAGCTGGTAAAAACGATGCGGAGCCTATGAAAAAGGAATACATCCAGCGCCGGGATTATATTATCGAGAAAATGACTGCTCTTGGTTTTGAGATTATCAAACCAGACGGGGCCTTCTATATCTTTGCTAAGATTCCAGCGGGCTACAATCAAGATTCCTTTGCCTTTTTGAAGGATTTTGCCCAGAAGAAGGCCGTTGCCTTTATCCCTGGTGCCGCCTTTGGGCGTTACGGGGAAAGCTATGTTCGCCTATCTTATGCAGCCAGCATGGAGACGATCAAAGAAGCCATGAAACGACTTGAGGAGTACATGAGAGAAGCATGATTCAGTCTATCACGAGTCAAGGCTTGGTGCTCTACAATCGCAATTTTCGTGAGGATGACAAGCTCGTCAAGATTTTTACTGAGCAGGCTGGCAAACGCATGTTTTTCGTCAAACATGCTGGTCAGTCTAAGCTGGGCCCTGTTATTCAGCCCTTGGTGCTGGCACGATTTCTCTTGCGAATCAATGATGACGGACTTAGCTACATTGAGGACTATCACGAGGTGATGACCTTTCCAAAGATTAATAGCGACCTCTTTGTCATGGCCTATGCGACCTATGTGGCGGCTCTTGCCGATGCTAGTTTGCAGGACAATCAGCAGGATGCTCCCTTGTTTGCTTTTTTGCAAAAGACTTTGGAGTTGATGG
>CAURHZ010000222.1:0-3371 GCA_963524345.1 uncultured Streptococcus sp. | reverse complement strand
AAGTGGAATGAGCGGTAAAGTCTATTATTCAGAAGGTCTTGCACCAACCTTAGTTCGTGGAAAAGGAGAAGGCTTTAAAGTTGCGATTCCTTGTATGACACCAGATAGATTAGACAAGAGACAAAATGGGAGACGATTCAAGGAAAACCAAGAGCCGATGTTTACTTTAAATACTCAGGATCGTCATGGTATTGTTGTTGTTGGACATTTACCGACTAGCTTTAAGGAGACAGGTCGCGTATATGGAAGCGAGGGCTTATCTCCAACACTAACTACGATGCAAGGTGGAGATAAAATTCCCAAAATACTAATTCCAGAACCAATCCAATTTCTAAAAGTACGGGAAGCAACGAAAAAAGGATATGCTCAAGCAGAAATAGGAGATTCCATCAATTTGGAAAGACCAAGTTCTCAGTATCGTCGAGGTAGAGTTGGAAAAGGTATAGCGAATACGTTAACAACTAGTGGACAAATGGGAGTAGTAGTTGCTAGCTATGAAGGAGAAGATAAACAAGTTTATCATGTAGCCGGTGTCTTAATAGATGGACAATTTTACCGTTTGAGAATACGACGAATCACTCCTAAAGAGTGTTTTCGCCTACAGGGCTTTCCTGATTGGGCTTTTGAAGCTGCTAGAAAAGTCTCTAGTAATAGTCAGCTCTATAAACAAGCTGGTAATAGTGTAACCGTTCCTGTGATTGCTGCAATCGCAAAGAAATTAAAAGAAATAGAGGAAAAAGATGAAAGCTTTAAATAAAGAGTCAATACTAGATTGTGATGAATTAGAAACACAATTACATGATGCAGAGATAAAACAGCTGGATGAACAAATATTTTTGATGCCCAATTATCCATGTGAGTTTGAGGTGACATTTTTAGATGATTACCATAAAAAACACAACTACCCCCTATTTTACGAATCCTACCTTCAAAACGTTATGGAATTCCTTGAAAGTCAGGATATAAAGAATGGAGCTGATGCCTTTGTAGATGATCATCAAAATCTTGTTTTTGTTTTATATGGGCAAGGCTATCGAGCCGAGGGAAAAGAGGGAATACTTACAACCCAAGTAACTGTAAAAGCTTATGATGAAGACAAGCAACCGATTAACTTCGCAAATTTATTAGATTCCTTAATCGTCTCAGAATATCAAATGGAACCGAATCTTTGGGAGGTCTCTCATGATTGATCTCTATCTAAGTAAAAATAGCCAAAGAAATCAACTTCTTTTGGATTTCTTTCAAAAGTATGGCATAGAGGTCACTCCTCATTCTATTTCTGAAATGACAAAGGACAAATTAATTGAAATGATGAGCTATTCTTCAGATTGTTTTGAGTTTTTATCTCCTAATTTATTACGATTTAAGAACCGTGACAATCTAAGATTAACGGATTTCGTTGAGATGATTTTAAAAAATCCTGAACTAACCATCAGACTTCCTCTTGCGGTTTCAAATAAGCGGGTTTATCCGAATCTGAATTTGGAAGAGGCTAGAGCTTTATTGCCAAGAGATACGAAACAATTGATTTATATGGCACAAACACATTATTTATCTAACTAAAGGAGAAGCAATATGGCTGAACGATTTTGGGAGAACTTGTCCATTATTTTAGCTGAAAGAAATATCAGCTGGATTGAGTTAACCAGAAAAATGTTTGCGGGAGAGTTTCACTATCCAAGTGAATTGAATCGTTTGTATCAAAAGATTCGTCACTACAAGATGGAACAACGAATGCCTCAAAGTCCATGGGTAGAAAGGATTGTGCAGGTATTAGATTTAGATTATGAAGATTTATTTCGGAGGTAACTATGAAAAGAATAATTCCAGTTTATATATTCCAACAAGTAAATGTCCTATTGGTATCTCTATACTTACTGAAATTTTTTTGTATCGGTGAGTTAACTATACTACAGATTCTCTATGGTGCGTCGCTCATTTCTTTTTTATGGATGTATGGTCAACGAAAACAAGTGGCCAAGGTCAATATGGAAACTAGGATTAAATGGCTTGGTATTGGATTCGTTAGCCTACTGATTATAAGTCTATGTTTTAGCTTAATCCATGCGCAAGGAAGCGCGAATCAAGCAAACTTAATTGTCCTACAACATCAGGTTCCTTGGTTTTCATTTTTATTGTTCTTAATCAATGCGAGTATGGTTGAAGAATTTATGTATCGAGAAATTTTATGGAACTTGGTTAGAAAATTAGATATTCGAGTTGCTTTGACAAGTGTTTTATTTGCCTTAGCACATCATCCAGGAAGCATTCTAGCTTGGTGTCTATATGTTTCACTTGGGATGTTTTTAGGGATGGTGCGCTATAAATCGGACTTATGGGGCAGTATAGGTCTACATTTGGTGTGGAACCTACTAGTTTATAGTTTGCTGTTTTTTTAAAATAGGTGACCTGATTTATTTAGGTAGCTTCTAAAACTAACTTCCAGTTCCCCACAATCCATCCTCTTTTTTGGACAGTTGCTACAGACAATGGGAGTTACTTTGAGAAGTTACAAATGTTATATATTATTAAAATAAATCCAAAAAACTATTGCATAACAGATAAAAAAATGATATAATTAAAGCGCTTTCGAAAGTAAATATATTAGTGAGGTGAAAACCATGAAAAAATCAGCAATAGTCGTTTTATTAGCTAGTTTGTTATCTATTGGTCTTTTTCAGTCTAGTGTATCTGCTAAAAGCGTTCTTAAAAGTTATCGGTATGATTATAATCCCTACTATGGCTATAGTATGAATTTCCATGGATATAGATATAAGGACATTCCGGAATGGTCTCATTATTACAGCTATTCTGAGTATAAAGTTGGCGGAGGCTGGAACTATGCTCGTTATGAGGTACTAAACCTCTACAGCGGAGGCTATTAATCCTTAAAGAGTGATGAAAAGGAGGGCTGGATATGTTAAGGCTTACTCATGTTACCTTAAAAACGCGACAAGTCATCTTGCAAGATGCGGATTTCACATTTAAAAAGGGTAGGATTTATGGAGTTCTTGCTATCAATGGATCGGGAAAGACGACACTGTTCCGAGCTATGAGCAAGCTGCTTCTCCTTAGTAGTGGACATATCGCAGTTCCTCCTTCTTTATTTTATTATGAAAGTGTTGAATGGCTGGATGGAAACTTAAGTGGGATGGATTACCTTCGTCTTATCAAAAACATCTGGAAGTCAGACCTGAACTTGAGGGATGAAATCGCCTACTGGGAAATGTCTGATTATATCAGCCTTCCCATTCGCAAGTATTCCTTAGGTATGAAGCAACGCTTGGTGATTGCCATGTATTTCCTCAGTCAGGCGAAATGCTGGCTTATGGATGAGATTACAAATGGCTTAGATGAGTATTATCGACAGA
>CAURHZ010000221.1:0-3400 GCA_963524345.1 uncultured Streptococcus sp. | reverse complement strand
TATACTCAATGAAAATCAAAGAGCAAACTAGGAAGCTAGCCACAGGCTGCTCAAAACAGTGTTTTGAGGTTGCAGATGTAAGGTGACGTGGTTTGAAGAGATTTTCGAAGAGTATTAGTTAAAAACTTGATAAAGGAGAAATAAAGATGGCAGAAATTTATCTAGCAGGCGGTTGTTTTTGGGGCCTAGAGGAATATTTTTCACGCATTTCTGGAGTGCTAGCAACCAGTGTCGGCTACGCTAATGGACAAGTCGAAACGACCAATTATCAGCTGCTCAAGGAAACGGACCATGCAGAGACGGTTCAAGTGATTTATGATGAGAAGACCGTGTCACTCAGAGAAATTTTGCTTTATTATTTCCGAGTCATCGATCCTTTATCGATTAATCAACAAGGGAATGACCGTGGTCGTCAATATCGAACAGGAATCTATTATCAGGATGAAGCAGACTTGCCAACTATCTACACTGTGGTTCAGGAGCAGGAGCGCATGCTTGGGCGAAAGATTGCAGTAGAGGTGGAGAAACTTCGCCACTACATTCTGGCTGAAGATTACCACCAAGACTATCTCAAGAAGAATCCTTCCGGTTACTGTCATATCGATGTGACCGATGCTGAGAAGCCATTGATTGATGCCTCTCACTATGAAAAGCCTAGTCAAGAGGTATTGAAAAAAAGCTTAACTGAAGAGTCTTATCGTGTTACCCAAGAAGCTGCTACAGAAGCGCCGTTTAGTAATGCCTATGACCAAACCTTTGAAGAGGGCATTTATGTAGACATTACGACGGGTGAGCCACTCTTCTTTGCTAAGGATAAGTTTGCCTCAGGTTGTGGTTGGCCAAGTTTTAGCCGTCCGATTTCCAAGGAGTTGATTCATTATTACAAAGACTTGAGCCATGGAATGGAGCGAATTGAAGTTCGTTCTCGTTCAGGAAATGCTCACTTGGGTCATGTTTTCACAGATGGACCTCGGGAGTTAGGTGGCCTGCGTTACTGTATCAATTCTGCTTCCTTACGCTTTGTATCCAAGGATGAGATGGACGAAGCAGGATATGGCTATCTATTACCTTACTTAAACAAATAAAATTCAGAGGGTGGGACTTCCCACTTTCTTCATTTTCAGAATAAGAATAGAAGGGATTTATGAAACACTTACTATCTTACTTTAAACCCTACATCAAGGAATCGATTTTGGCACCCTTGTTCAAGCTACTAGAAGCTGTGTTTGAGCTCCTGGTTCCCATGGTGATTGCAGGGATTGTTGACCAATCCTTGCCCCAGAGAGATCAAGGGCATCTATGGATGCAGATTGGCCTACTCCTTATCTTTGCAGTGATTGGCGTTTTAGTGGCCTTGGTAGCCCAGTTTTACTCAGCCAAGGCAGCGGTTGGTTTTACCAAAGAACTGACAGACGACCTTTATCGTCATATTCTTTCCTTACCCAAGTATAGCAGAGATCGTCTGACAACTTCTAGCTTGGTAACTCGCTTGACTTCGGACACCTATCAGATTCAGACTGGTATCAATCAATTCCTGCGTCTCTTTTTGCGAGCGCCTATTATCGTTTTTGGAGCCATTTTTATGGCCTATCGCATCTCGTCTGAGCTGACTTTCTGGTTCTTGGTCATGGTTGTCATTTTGACCATCGTCATTGTAGGTCTTTCTCGATTGGTCAATCCTCTCTACAGCAGTCTCAGAAAGAAAACGGACCAGTTGGTTCAGGAAACGCGCCAGCAATTACAAGGCATGCGGGTTATTCGTGCTTTTGGACAAGAAAAACGAGAATTACATATTTTTCAAACCCTTAACCAAGTCTATGCTAGATTGCAAGAAAAGACGGGTTTCTGGTCTAGTTTATTAACCCCTCTGACTTATCTGATTGTTAATGGAACTCTCCTCGTTATTATCTGGCAGGGCTATATTTCAATTCAAGGAGGTTTACTCAGTCAGGGTGCCCTGATTGCCCTTATCAACTATCTCTTACAAATTTTGGTGGAATTGGTTAAGCTCGCCATGCTGATCAATTCTCTTAACCAGTCCTATATCTCAGCCAAGAGAATCGAGGAAGTCTTTGCTGAAGCTCCAGAGGATATCTACTCAGAGTTAGAACAAAAGCAAGCTACCAGCAATCAGGTTTTACAAGTCCAAGAACTGACCTTTACATATCCAGATGCGGCCCAGCCTTCTCTGAGAGGCATTTCCTTTGATATGAAGCAAGGGCAAATCCTTGGTATCATTGGGGGAACGGGTTCTGGTAAATCAAGCTTGGTGCAAGTCTTACTTGGACTTTACCCAGCAGATAAGGGAAGCATTGACCTTTATCGAAATGGATCTAGTCCTCTTAATCTTGAGCAGTGGCGGTCTTGGATTGCCTATGTGCCCCAAAAGGTCGAACTCTTTAAGGGAACTATTCGTTCCAACTTGACTTTGGGTTTCAATCAAGAAGTATCTGACCAAGAACTCTGGCAGGCCTTGGAAATTGCGCAAGCTAAGGATTTTGTCAGTGAAAAGGAAAGGCTCTTGGATGCAACTGTTGAGGTAGGAGGTCGAAATTTCTCAGGCGGACAAAAACAAAGGCTGTCTATCGCGCGTGCAGTCTTGCGCCAAGCTCCGTTCCTTATCCTAGATGATGCGACCTCGGCCCTTGACACCATCACCGAGTCCAAGCTCTTGAAAGCTATTCGAGAAAATTTGCCAAATACAAGCTTAATCTTGATTTCTCAACGGACTTCGACACTACAGATGGCTGACCAGATTCTCCTCTTGGAAAAAGGTGAGCTCCTAGCTATCGGCAAGCACGAGGACTTGATGAAGACTAGCCAAGTCTATCGTGAAATCAATGCATCCCAACATGGAAAGGAGGACTAGCATGAGACGACAAACTGCAAACCAGACGCTCAAACGTTTGGCAAAAGATTTAGCAAGTCATCCGTTCCTTCTTTTTCTAGCCTTTCTAGGAACTATTGCCCAAGTTGGCTTATCAATTTATTTACCTATCCTGATTGGGCAGGTTATAGATCAAGTCCTAGTGGCTGGATCTTCACCAGTTTTTTGGCAAATTTTTCTCCAGATGCTCTTGGTAGTCATAGGAAATACTCTGGTACAATGGGCCAATCCTCTTCTTTATAATCGTCTAATCTTCTCTTATACCAGAGACTTGAGAGAGCGAATCATCCATAAGCTCCATCGTTTACCGATTGCTTTTGTCGATCGACAAGGAAGTGGGGAGATGGTCAGTCGTGTAACCACGGACATAGAACAGTTGGCAGCTGGTTTGACCATGATTTTTAACCAATTTTTCATTGGTGTTTTGATGATTTTGGTAAGTATTCTAGCCATGCTTCAAATTCACCTCCTCATGACCCTCTTGGTCTTGTTGCTGACACCACTGTCCATGGT
>CAURHZ010000220.1:0-3408 GCA_963524345.1 uncultured Streptococcus sp. | reverse complement strand
GGATTATATAGATATCAAAAAGTGGGATAAGATATTGAAAAATGACGATAAGTCATATGAGAACGCTAAACGAAGAGATAGATACCATAATCTTGGAAGTTTAGATGCGAACATTTCTAACGAAGGACGTGAAACAGATAAATATGATTTTATCGCTAGTGACTCGTTAGATGGTGAACAAGCTTATATCTATAACGAACTATTAGAAGCTGTGCATAATTATATATCTGCCCTTCCTACGAATGACCAAATTATTATGGTTGAAAAACTAAGAGATAAGCCAACCTCATCGTCTACACTATCTAAAATTGTAGAATGTAGCGACAAAACTGTAACAGCTCACTTCAAAAAATTTCAAAAAGAGTTACAAAAACTCTTAAAAGACTACAGATAGTCTATAAAACTGGTAATCAGACTGATTACCAGTTTTTATATTCAAAAAATAGAATTATATTTGTAATCTAAAATATTATATATTTTAGGGATATACTTTATTTAAATAAAATTCAACAATTATATAAATGTAATTTTTGTATGGATCAAAAACTAATAAGAAAAGAGTTCCACTTATAAATGGAACTCTTATAAACTAGCTTATTGTATTTACTTTCTAGTTATTCTTTAGTGCTTCTTTAATTTCACCAATTGTCGCTGAAACAGTTTTATCTTGAAATGATTTTACTTCTCTATTGCCATCTTTATCAATAGTTTCAACTGGACTACTGTAATCATCTGTTGAGCTCGTCGTAAAACCACCTGATTTATCCGCAATAATTAATTTGTCATCAGGTTGGTTTGAGAAATATTCATTAATTTCTTTTTCAGACTTATTTTTTAGAAGGTTCTTATAAATTTCAATTGTTTGATTTTCTTTTTGTTGAGCTCCTAACGAATTAGCAATAACAGGGTTTAATAAAGCATACGAAATTAATCCTACAGTCAAAATAGTTAACGTTAAAGGTAAAAATTTTTTAGTCATTTTTAAGACCTACTTTCTTTCTATTTATTAAGAGTATACTAATAAGCTGTTTTCTTCTTTAAAATCGTTATATTTTTGTTAAAATCCTTTCTGGATAGGCCTCCATCCTATCCAACCTCATTATATTATTGCTTTTGTTAGAATTCAATTTATTGTATGTGAAACTAGTTCCAGAATATTTTTTAATTTTATCGAAAATAGACATATATGATTTTCTGTTTAGATACCAATTCTGATTAAAAATAATGTATTTTATGATTCTATTTCTGTTGTATCAACGTTTTAACTCTTGTTAGGTCATTTGTTTTAAATTATTTAGTTTTCTACTTTCGAAATCTTTGAACATAATAGAATAAAATTAAAACTTTCTAAAAAACTCCGAAATTCACCTCCTGAATCTCCTATAAGATAGAAAGGAAAAAATCAACAAGTCCAGCTCATGACCTCAAACCGAGCATGTCACCAATACTTTTTATCACAAAATAGAATATACGAGGTATCTCAAAATGAAAATGAAAGCAAAATTCCGCAATGGCGGATACTCAAATCAAACAGCAGAACAATACGTTAGCCTTCAAGATCCAATCTACTTGCTTTGTGATGAGCTTGAAGCACAACAAAAGTATGAAGATGGAAAACCGACGGGTGAAATTGTCGCATATAAGGCTTGGTTTGGGCAAAAGGGATTACCACCATTTCAAGTAAAATTCCTTGAAGAACCTGAACTCCCTGAATATCTTTCCCTTATCACCTTTGACAACTTGCAAGCATGTGAGGTCAACTATAACGTTTACTTTAGAGCTAATGGATTTAAAGAGGTGAAATAATGGTTCCAGCTATCACACAAAAAGAGTTGGAACAATACCTATTACAGAGTCTGAACATGGCTTTGGGCTCTGTATTACAAGGGGAAACTTCTTATACCAACTCTTTTGACATTTCTGTCAAAGAAAACGGATTTATCTTCATTCCTCGTCTTCCATCAGGATTTGTCATTGATGACGAACTGTACCGAAAGATTTTCTTAATCGCTAATGCGTCTCTCTACCCACAATACACGCTATTAAAACAAAATTCTGCCTACTTTATTGCACTGAAAACAGACGATATTCATATTCAACGTGGGCTGTTTTTTCCTTGGCAGAAAGGTATTTCTGAGCGGCTAATCATTCCAGACCTAGAAAAATTCACATTATCGCTAAAAGGTAATGATATCCCTATTATGGCAAATCTAATGATTAACTATGATAAAGTAACTTCTATGGCTATTGCTGGGAACTCAGGTAGTGGTAAAAGCTATGCATTAACTTATCTGTTAAGTATACTGAAAAACATTTCCGACCTGATTATCGTTGATCCTAAATATGATACCCCATCACGGTGGGCAAAGCAGAATCAAATTAGTGTCATCCACCCTCAAGAGAATCGTTCCAAATCCGACTTCGTATCAGAAATTAACGAAAGTTTAAGTCAGTGTTTGACAATAATTCATAAACGACAAAGGATTTTATTTGATGATCCACATCATGAATTTCAACATCTAACTATTGTTATTGATGAGGTGCTTGCTTTATCAGAAGGAATCAACAAAAATATCAAAGATTCCTTCTTCTCTCTGTTATCTCAAATTGCTTTATTAGGGCGATCAACCAAAGTTCACTTGCTTCTTGTAAGTCAGCGTTTTGATCATAGTACAATTCCTGTATCAGTCCGTGAACAATTTAATGTATTGATTCAGGTTGGTAACATCAACCAGAAAACAGTACAGTTCTTATTTCCAGACCTCGATCCAGAAGGTATTGTTATTCCGATCGGAAAAGGAACAGGGCTTATTCAAATCATTGATAACGAGCATCCTTATCAGGTCTTACCCTTGCTGTGTCCAACATACTATACCAAGAAAGGAATCTTGTAACTTATGAAAACAACATATTTCCAGAAGTTTTTCGACTTCTGCTTTTCAGTATTTCTTACAGTAATCCTCTGTACATTATGTACGGTATTCTTAGGATTTATGGTGGATTTCTTACAAAAATTTACCTATCTATCCGTGGTTACTAGCTTTATTAGCATGATTTTCTGGCTTAGCTTAACAATTTCAATTATCAGTTCAATTATTTTCATCTTGCTCGTTAGCTATGAAATTAAGAAGCGACAAAAAGAAGATAATCTATCAAATCTATGGGAATCTATCAAGCAAACTTTGGCTATCCGCATTTTTTTGCATCAAAGTGAACACTCAGAAGTCTTAGCTACAACTGAGCAAACAAAAATGAAACAATATAATCCCGTTAACAAACACTTCAATAGAGCAGTACGACAATCTATTGAAGATGTTAGAGAAGATAACGTTATTTTGATGATTAGACTCCCAAAGACACAACAAGCCAAGAAGATCCTAAATGATATGGATACGATGATTATAGAAG
>CAURHZ010000219.1:0-3452 GCA_963524345.1 uncultured Streptococcus sp. | reverse complement strand
CTTTCGTCTAATATGTTTTTTTAAAGGCTGTGATAAAAATTTTTTATGGACAAGAAAAAGCTGCCCACATAGGACAACTTTTTTCTTATTCAAAAACAAATTGATTGTGATAGAGTTCTGAATAGAATCCACCTAGTTTCAGGAGTTCATGGTGGTTACCACGTTCAATGACTTCGCCATCTTTAAGGACAATAATCTGATCTGCATTGAGAATGGTTTTCAAGCGGTGGGCAATGACGAAACTGGTTCTACCTGCTACAACCGCCTCCATGGCATGCTGAATCTTACTTTCTGTCACCGTATCTACGTTTGAAGTTGCTTCATCGAGAATGAGAACTTCTGGATCTGTCATCAGGGTTCGAGCGATGGAAATCAATTGCTTCTGCCCTGTTGAGAAGATGCTCTGGTCATCATCGATAAGGGTATCGTATTTATCAGGCAAACTTTCGATATAGTCATGAATATGGGTTGCCTTGGCTGCTGCCTCAACCATTTCCTGACTAGCATCTGGCACACCAAAACGGATATTGTCTCGAATGGTTCCGCTAAATAATACCGAATCTTGCAAGACAATTCCCACCTTACTTCTTAGACTATCTAAATCATAGTCACGAATGTCTTTGCCGTCAAAATAAATACCACCAGCATCAACATCATAAAAGCGATTGATGAGATTCATAATAGTCGTTTTCCCTGAACCTGTCGGACCAACAACCGCGGTCATCTGGCCTTTCGGAGCGGAAATGCTGACATCTTTCAAAATAGGTTTATCAGGCAAGTATGAAAAATCAATATGACTAATTTCAACACCTTCTTGCAACTGAGTGAAGGCCGGAGCCTTTTCAGGTCGGATTTCTTCCTCTGCATCAAACATTTCCTGAATTCGTTCAGCCCCAGTAAAGGCTAACTGAAGACTTCCCCAACTAGCTGCAACTTGAATAATAGGCTGGTAGTATTGCTGAGAAAATTGGGCGAACATAACAATCAGACCCAGGGCTGTACTTGTTTCAATAGTCTTATCATTTAAAAGTACAGCTGAACCCGCAAAGATGACGATGGCTGTGTTAACCAGACTCATCCCATTCATGACAGGGAAAAGAATTCCTGAGAACATCCTTCCTTTAAAGGTTGCCTTGCGAACGCGCTCATTTTGTTCAAGAAATCCTGCCATCATATCCTCTTGAATTCCTTGGACAATAACGGCTTTTTGTCCTGAGATACTCTCATCCATATAGGCGTTGAGCTTTCCTACCTCTTTTTGCTGGAGGTTGGTGTACTTACGTGCCATTTTGACGATAAAAATCAGCATAAGAAAGGCCACTGGTGTGCTGGCAATGGTGATAAGCGCCAGCGTCACATTTCTCGAAAACATGACGAGAATCAGACCAATGTATAAAACAATATTACTCATGACCTGAATCAAGCTCTCGTTAAAGGCTTGGAGGATATTATCCAAATCACTGGTAAAACGAGACAGGATATCCCCATCTTGTCGGCGGTCAAAGAAAGAAACCGTCAATCGAGCAAGCTTGCCAAAGAGGCCTTTGCGCATCTCATTGGTCGATTCTGCAATCACGCGCGTCATAAGACACATGTATATGACACTGGAGATAAAGAGAACCAAAACCAGCAGACCAAGATTGACCATGATTCCTGATAGGCTTTGCCAAACAAGTTCTGGATTACCATCTTGATAAGCTTGAACTAAATTAGCTAATTGCGTCACTGCTTGTCCAGAAAATACCGGAAAGAGAGCTTGGGCAAGAGTCGCCAGAACAATCATCAAGATGACAACTACAAATGATAGCTTATAGACTTTAAAATAATTCCAAAAAAATTGAACTGTCTTCATTTTACTCCTCCTTTCCTTTCTGTGTTTCGTAGATTTCACGGTAAACGGCATTGTTGGCAACCAAGTCTGCATGCGTCCCTTGACCAATCAATCGTCCTTGATCTAGAACCAAGATTTTATCTGCATGAACAACCGAGCTAATCTTTTGAGCGATGATAATGGTTGTCGTCCCTTTCAAGTCCTTATTCAAGGCTTCTTGCACTAGGCGCTCTGACTTGGCATCCAAGGCCGAGGTCGAATCGTCAAAAATCAGAATACGCGGATTGCTAACAATCCCACGCGCAATCGACATCCTTTGTTTTTGCCCACCTGAGAAATTGGTTCCCCGTTCCTCAACTGGACTTTCAAAGGTTTTCTCCATACGATGAATGAATTCACTGGCTTGGGCAATATTGGCTGCGCGTTCCATTTCAAATAGAGTAGCATCTCCCTTACCCTGTCTCAAGTTATCTGCAATCGTTCCACTAAAGAGAATGGCACGTTGAAGAACGATAGAAACAGTTTTACGCAGGGTTCCTTCACTCACTTCTCGAATATCCTTACCTCCGATTTTGATAGATCCCTCCTGTGGGTCAAAGAGACGTGGAATCAATTGAGCCAAGGTTGACTTCCCTGCACCAGTCGCTCCAACTACACCAATCATTTGACCAGGCTCGATGGTAAAGGTCACATCTTTCAACATTGGTTCCTTATCCATTGGATAGGTAAAGGTCACATTTTCAAAGCTAAGGCTTCCAACTAACTCTTCATCTGGGACATCCTTGAAGGTCATAGCTGGCTCTGCGTCAAGAATTTCTCGAATACGCCGCATGGAAATCATGGCACGGCTGACAGAATTTCCCAAAAATCCAACCATAACAATAGTAAAGATAATCTGGCTCAGGTAATTGACAAAGGAAGCAATGGAACCAACAACAGACGGATCCGACTGAACCATCCCCGCAACCAGCCAAATAGAGAGGAAGACAGCCCCGTAGCCGACCAACATCATGAAGGGTTCCACCACTGAAAAGGCATAGCCGATATAAAGATTTTGACCGAGAAGCTCGTCTGAGACCTCTGTAAACTTCGCAAACTGCTCTTTTTCTTGGACAAAGGACTTGACCACACGAACACCGCGTAGATTTTCCTTGGCGATAGCATTGATGCGCTCAAGAAGAGTTTGAAACTTGGCAAAACGTGGTCCCATCATCCCCATCATGACAGCAGTCAAACCAAAAATCAAGACTACCATGAGAACAATCACCCACCACAGAGAAGGTAAGGTTTGAACCGCCAAGATAAACGAACCGATGAACAAGAGGGGGAGTCTGAAAAGAATTTGGAAGGTCATCATGACGACGTTCTGAATCTGGTTGATATCATTTGTCATTCGAACGACTAGATTTCCCGCATTAAATTGTTCAATATTGGCATAAGAAAAGGTTTGGATTTTACGGAAGGCATCCTCCCGAAGATCGGATGAAACTCCTTGGGCAATATAGGCCGCAAGGACAACATTGAGCCCACCAGCAACCAGACCGACCACGGCCACACCAATCAACCAAGCCCCGATACTATAAATAGCTTCATATTTTCCAGCAAGGAGGGCGTCTAACAC
>CAURHZ010000218.1:0-3458 GCA_963524345.1 uncultured Streptococcus sp. | reverse complement strand
GAATATGTCCCTACAGGATTGGGTCTTAGCAACCTTCCTTCTCATCTTAGGGAGCCTAGCTTTTGTAGCGATCGGTCTGGTCTTGACCCTGCTTCCTTCTAGTCAATTGATGTCTGTTGTGGGCAATCTCCTTTACATGGGACTGGCTGTCATGGGTGGACTGTGGATGCCCATTAGTCTCTTTCCAGAATGGATGCAAGCCATTGGCAAATGCCTGCCAACCTATCAATTGATGGAACTGATCAAGACCTTTTTAAACAAGGGGCAGGTTAATGTCTTTGCGAGTGCCTATTTAACCTTGTTTACCCTGGTCTTCTTTGCCCTTGTTATCGTCTATCGTCGTCATTCTGAGGTTCGTTCATGATTGAAAAACTCAAACATATTCACCATATGTTTTACGTAGGCTTAATCTTTATGGCCTTTCCCTTTGCTTCTATTTTCTTGGGGCAGATTCCCTGGTGGCATTTCTTTTTAGCCATCTTCTTTATGATAAGCTATCTAGGAATCCTCATTACTGAAAATAAGAAACTGACCTGGCTTTTTTGGATTTATCTTCTGCTGTATATTGCAGGAAATACCTTTTTTGTTGGAACTAGCTTTTGTTGGTTTTACTATTATCTGAGCAATATTTTGCTCTATCGTTTAGGGATTCGCGATTTTCGCTCGCCCTTTCTTTGGACGGCTGTTGGATCACTACTGATCCTTTTTGGAGCCCTGTTATTTAATAGGGAGATGAGAGAAAATGATTGGCTTTTTGTACTGATCATCTGCCTGTTCATCGCGATTATGACCTATAGTATGGCCCGGGCTGAGATGATGGAAGAGTTGAAAGCTGACCACGCCAAGCAAAATGCCCAGATCAATCTTTTGCTGGCAGAAAACGAGCGCCATCGGATTGGCCGTGATCTGCATGACAGTCTAGGACACACCTTTGCCATGCTCAGTGTCAAGGCGGACCTAGCCGATCAATTCTTGGCATTGGGTCAGGTTGAGAAGGCCCAGGAGCAGGTGCAAGAGATTCAAGCCATCAGTCAAGAGTCCATGCACCAAGTCCGAGAGATTGTCGAGAACTTGAAGCAGCGAACCCTGGCAAGGGAGCTAGAAACCGTCAAGCAAATGCTGGAAGTAGCGCAAGTAAAAGTGGAGATTCAAAATGAGCTTGATACAGCCAGCATCTCGCCGATCCTAGAATCTGCTCTGGCTATGGTATCTCTGGAATTAGCCACTAATATGATCAAACATGCCAAAGCGACGCAAGCCCTTCTCTCTTATCGCTCCAGCGAGACAGGTGTGGAAATGGTCGCAGAAGATAATGGCATCGGATTTGACAAAGTCTCTGACAAAGACCTGCACTCGATTCGCGAACGGATTGCCTTATTGGGAGGAGAGTTAGAGATCAGTCGTCGTCACAAGCCGACCCGCATAGAAATACGGATCCCCTATCAAGAAAGGAAATAAGATGCGCTTATTAGTTGCTGAAGACCAAAGTATGTTGCGCGATGCGCTCTGCCAGCTCTTGCTCCTGCAAGAGGATGTGGAAGATGTCTTGCAGGCTGGCGATGGGCAAGAGGCCATTCGTTTACTCGAAACACATCCAGTCGATATTGCGATTTTAGATATCGAAATGCCCATTAAAACTGGGTTAGAAGTGTTGGAATGGGCCAAAAATCAACAACCCCAGCTCAAGGTCGTCATCGTTACCACCTTTAAGCGGCCGGGCTATTTTGAGCGGGCTCTCAAAGCTGGAGTCGATGCCTATGTCTTAAAAGAACGCCGCATTACGGATTTGATGGCGACTCTTCATGCAGTTTTAGCAGGGCAAAAAGAATATTCGCCTGAATTAATGGAAGGGATCTTGACCCATCCCAATCCTCTGAGCCCTCAAGAAAAGGCAGTTTTAAAAGAAGTCGCAAAAGGGGCTTCTAACCAAGAAATTGCTGATCGATTATTCCTCTCAAACGGAACCATCCGCAATTATATGTCAGCTATTTTGACCAAGTTGGATGCGGAAAACCGGACCGAGGCGGCAAAAATTGCCCAAGAGAAGGGTTGGTTATAAGGAAGAAAAGTTTCTAGGATTTCCTAGAGGCTTTTTTTCTGATAGACCTAGCATTTTTAGAAAAACTCTCATTATTCGGATTTGGATAGAAAATTCAGAAAATTTACTATTTTTCCTTGAAATTTTTTCTAAAAATGGTATGATAGTAGCATGCTAATTTGATATACAAAGTACTGGAAAGGAGAGACATGGAGAAAATTACCTTAGAAACTGCGAAAACCGGTTCAGAGCTCGTTCTTGAAACCCTGCGTGATTTGGGCATTGACACGATTTTTGGTTATCCTGGTGGAGCGGTTTTGCCTTTATACGATGCCATCTATAGCTTTGAGGGTATCCAGCATATCTTGGGTCGTCATGAACAAGGATGCTTGCATGAGGCTGAAGGCTACGCCAAATCAACTGGAAAGCTGGGTGTCGCAGTCGTCACTAGTGGACCGGGGGCTACAAATGCCATTACAGGGATTGCAGATGCCATGAGCGATAGCGTTCCCCTATTAGTCTTCACTGGTCAAGTCAATCGTGCTGGGATCGGGAAAGACGCCTTTCAAGAAGCGGATATCGTGGGAATTACCATGCCCATCACCAAGTACAACTATCAAGTACGTGAGACGGCAGATATTCCACGAATTATCACAGAAGCTGTCCATATTGCGACGACTGGCCGTCCTGGCCCTGTGGTAATTGACCTTCCAAAGGATGTGTCTGCTTTAGAGACAGATTTTATCTATGAACCAAGTGTGAAGCTTCCAAGCTACCAGCCTACCATTGAACCCAATGAATTGCAGATCAAAAAGATTTTGAAGCAATTGAGTAAGGCTAAAAAACCAGTTCTTCTTGCTGGTGGTGGGGTGAGTTACGCTGGAGCTGCAAAAGAGTTGATTGCTCTAGCAGAGCGCTATCAAATTCCGGTAGTGACCAGTCTGTTAGGCCAAGGAACGATTGCGACCAGTCATCCTCTTTTCCTAGGGATGGGAGGCATGCATGGATCCTTCGCGGCCAATATCGCTATGACAGAGACAGATTTCATGATCAGTGTTGGTTGTCGATTTGACGACCGTTTGACAGGGAATCCAAAGACTTTCGCTAAAAATGCTAAGGTTGCCCATATCGACATTGATCCTGCAGAGATTGGTAAGATCATTGCTGTCGACATTCCTGTGGTTGGCGATGCAAAGAAAGC
Organism: uncultured Streptococcus sp.; assembly: GCA_963524345.1. Classification (GTDB taxonomy): domain Bacteria; phylum Bacillota; class Bacilli; order Lactobacillales; family Streptococcaceae; genus Streptococcus. The sequence continues at coordinate 219 of CAURHZ010000218.1, read as the reverse complement.
CTTGCAACAGTTACTAGCAGAGCCGACGGTTCATAACAACACAGAAAAATGGATCGAAAAGGTGACCCAAGATAAGAACCGAGTTCGTTCATACGACAAGAAGGAACGGGTTGTGCAGCCACAAGCTGTGATTGAACGCATTGGAGAGTTGACCAAGGGGGACGCTATTGTCGTCACAGACGTTGGACAACACCAAATGTGGGCAGCTCAATACTATCC
>CAURHZ010000217.1:0-3460 GCA_963524345.1 uncultured Streptococcus sp. | reverse complement strand
CTATTGGAAATCTCTAGCTTTTTTGTGGCTGAGAACTATTTTGTCTTAGGTTCTTTTCATTTATGAAATTGAATTCCTTTGTTTAATCTTTAATGATTAAAACATTAGTCTTCTTTTTTCTTGCGTGCCACAAGACCAAATCCGCTCAATACTCCAAGAAGTCCAAGAGCTGCTAGGCTAGAGTGATCTTCTGTACCAGTATTAGGAAATTCCTTAGCTAGTTTTGATGGTTTCGCAAGCTCTGGTTTCACAGAAGGAATAATTTTTTCATAAACATGAACTGTGTCGCCATTTGGAAGTTTCTTAGTCTCTACGAAGCGGTAATCTAGAATATCTCTCTTAGGAAATCTTTAAATTATATATAATATAAATCATTACAGTATATAATTTTATATGTTTTATCAGTAGCTGTATCGAATTCACACCCTTCTAAGCCATCTGAATGATAACGTATATTCTTCATTAAATAAACTCAAGGGTGAAGTTTTTTCAATTCCAAATTTGTAAAATTAAGCTAGACAGAAAAAGCCATCTATGTTAAGTTCAGATAAACTACCTCATTTTTCTGAAAGGAACTAACATAAATGACTTATACACATCTTACCACAAATGAACTCGTAATGATAGAGGTTCACTACAAATAAGGTATAAAAGCTCTTGGAAGATCAAAGCAGACCATCTATAAGGTTATCCAATTTCTCAAAGAAGGACTTTCTATCCACTTTATTCTCCCCAACTGTGCTATACTTAATTTATACTCAATGAAAATCAAAGAGCAAACTAGGAAGCTAGCCGTAGGCTGCTCAAAGCACTGCTTTGAGGTTGCAAATAAAGTTGACGCGGTTTGAAGAGATTTTCGAAGAGTATTAGTACATTCTTTAAGATTGGAGCTAGTATGAAAATCCATAAAACCGTGAATCCTGTTGCCTATGAAAATACCTATTACCTAGAAGGCGAAAAACACCTCATCGTTGTCGATCCTGGTAGCCATTGGGAAGCCATTCGTCAGACCATCGAGAAGATCAACAAACCAATCTGTGCTATTCTCTTGACCCACGCCCATTATGACCATATCATGAGCCTGGACTTGGTTCGTGAGACTTTTAGCAACCCTCCTGTCTATATCGCAGAGAGCGAAGCTAGCTGGCTCTATACTCCTGTCGATAATCTCTCTGGGCTTCCCCGCCACGATGATATGGCAGATGTGGTCGCAAAACCTGCAGAACACACTTTTATCTTTGACGAAGAATACCAACTAGAGGAATTTCGTTTTACTGTCTTGCCAACACCAGGGCACTCTATCGGCGGTGTTTCTATCGTCTTTCCGCAAGCTCATTTGGTCTTGACAGGTGATGCTCTGTTCCGTGAAACAATCGGACGGACGGATCTTCCAACTGGTAGCATAGAACAACTCCTCCATAGTATCCAGACTCAACTCTTCACTCTACCAAACTACGATGTCTATCCAGGACATGGTCCAGCTACTACTATTGCTCACGAAAAGACCTTCAATCCTTTTTTCTAGTAAGCAAAAAACCAAGGAATTTTTTATCCTTGGTTTTTGTGTACTGCTATTTTATGACGTCAGAATCTAGCCTAGTTTTAAATTTTATCAAGTACTAGTTGACCCGCTCGAGTTCTTTCCAATCAAATTTAGCTAAATCAACTTCATTAGAAGAAATCTCTAAGACTTGCTCTGGCTTTTGATTCCCACCAATTTGGAGAGTCCCTTCTTTAATCTTCTGCACTCCTTCCTTATTAAAGGCATAAAGGCTTAAGTTCATTTCTGGTCGTGTTGACTGCCAGTCTGCATATATGACTTGGCCATTTTCATAAATGACTAAACTGGAACGAAAGCCACCCGCAGAAGCTACATAAGCTGTGTGAAGCAACTTAGGTTGTTTATTTTCTAAATAATAAATGGCTGAAACAAATTTTTCATCCCCAATAAGCAACTCGTCTTGACCATCCTTATTCAAATCAACAAGGGCATATTTAAAGACTGGTGCATTTTGATAATCCATTCGAGAAAAAATCATGCCATATTCTTCTGATGCAATCTTGTGTTGTTTATTTTCCTCGTATAAATCTTCTCTATTCCCTTGCTTTAAAAGGTCTGTAAAATGATTGTACCTCTCTATTACTCCCTCGTACAAATCTTTTCCTGTTTCACTTTTCTTTTCCATTGTTGTTGACGGCGTTGCCATTGAAGAACTTGTACTAGTTTGGCTCTCTGACTTCGCAGAGGTTTCCTTATGTTCCTCTTTGGTCGAAGATGATTGTGTTGCCGAAGGTTCTATTTTTTCATCTTTTTTGTTTGCACCACAAGATGCTAAAATAAAAATAGTAAGAATAGCTGAAAGCATCATTAAAAATTTCTTCATGTTAACCTCTTTAGCCCATCCTATGCAGATTTACAGATTTTAGTATTAGATTGGATTCATTACCAAATAATCACGCGGTCTTCTGGTGAACGCCACATACCGTCTCCCTCTTTAACATCATAGGTTGTAAAGAAATCATCGAAGTTTGGTACTTGTACATTGACACGGAGTTTGGCTGGCGCGTGCACATCGACGCTAGCCAAAAGTTTCATAAATTCTGGTCGACCTTTCATGCGCCAGATGCGACCAAAGTTGTAGAAGAATTCTTCTGCTGAGAAGTCTGGTTCTCTCTTAGCTGCTTCAAGCGCTGCAGCGATTCCTCCCAAGTCAGCCACGTTTTCTGACACCGTCAATTTACCGTTAATGGTTGCTCCATAAGAATCTTGTCCATCAAATTGGGCAATAACTTTTTGTGTTTTCTCCTTGAAGGCAGCATAGTCGCTCTCAGTCCACCAATCCTTGAGACTACCATTTTCATCAAAGGAAGCTCCGTTGGTATCAAAGGCGTGGGAAATTTCATGGGCAATAACCGCTCCGATACCCCCGTAGTTAGCAGAAGATGACTGATGCAAGTCATAGAAAGGTGCTTGTAAAATGGCCGCTGGGAAGACAATTAGGTTCTTCTGTGGATTGTAGTAGGCATTGACCATATGAGCAGGCATGCCCCATTCCTTGTAGTCTACAGGCTGGTTCCACTTGCTCCAACTGTGCTTGATTTCCACACGCGCAAAAGCTAGAGCATTGTCAAAAAGACTAGCATTTTCATCGACCACCTTGTCCTTATAGCGTTCTGGCAATTCTTCTGGGTAACCAATATAAGGCTTGATGACATTAAGTTTGACAATAGCCTTATCACGAGTTTCTGGAGTCAGCCAGTCATTTTTAGCCAAGCGTTCCTTATAGACGTCAATCATGGTTGCCACTTTTTTCTCCACATCTGCCTTGGCTTCTGGAGAGAATTTTTCATGAGCATACCAGAGACCCAAGGCTTGTTTGAAAGGACCTTGTGCTAGCTGGTAGGCTGCCTTGACCTTGTCTTTGGCTTCTGGAACTCCTGAAAGCGCACGGCTATAGGC
>CAURHZ010000216.1:0-3463 GCA_963524345.1 uncultured Streptococcus sp. | reverse complement strand
AAGGAACCTTCCAGCTAGAATCTCTAGCCCAAAGTTTCCGTGATATCGAGCAGGCCAATGAAAAATTTGAAAATCTTTTCGAAGATATTGACCTCTATGCGAAAAAGCTAGGCAACACCCCACAAAAGCAAAACAAGACCATCTCTGAGGTTATGAAACAGCTCAACGACCTCAATGTGTCTGATCATGCTGGTGATATCTTGGGTGATGCTTATGAGTACTTGATTGGTCAGTTTGCCAGTGATTCTGGGAAAAAGGCTGGAGAGTTCTATACACCTCAAGCAGTCTCTCATCTCATGACTCAGATTGTCTTTGCAGGGCGGGAGCATCAAAAGGGGATGTCGGTTTACGACCCGACCATGGGTTCTGGATCTCTCTTGCTCAATGCCAAGCGCTATAGTAAGGAAGCTTCGACGATTTCTTACTACGGTCAGGAGTTGATTACTTCGACTTTTAACCTTGCGCGCATGAATATGATGCTTCATGGGGTTGCGATTGAGAACTATCATCTCAGCAACCACGATACTCTAGACGAAGATTGGCCGACTACCGAGCCGACAGACTTTGATGGGGTTTTGATGAACCCACCCTATTCACTGAAGTGGTCAGCAGATAGTGGATTCTTGCAAGATCCTCGCTTTTCAAGTTATGGAGTTCTGGCACCTAAGTCCAAAGCAGATTTTGCCTTCCTTCTTCACGGTTTTTACCACCTCAAGCATAATGGTGTCATGGCCATTGTTCTTCCTCACGGAGTTCTCTTTCGAGGAGCAGCCGAGCAGAAGATTCGCCAGCACCTGCTAGAAGAAGGCGCTATTGACACAGTTATCGGCTTGCCAGCAAATATCTTCTATAACACCTCTATCCCGACAACTATTATTATCCTTAAAAAGAATCGCACCAATAAGGATGTCTTCTTTATCGACGCCTCAAAAGAGTTTGAAAAAGGGAAAAATCAAAACAATATGACCGAAGACCATATTGCCAAGATTTTGGAGACCTATCAAAAACGCGAGAATGTCGAGAAGTTTGCCTATCTAGCCAGCTTTGAAGAGATTGTCGAAAATGACTATAACCTCAACATTCCACGCTATGTCGATACCTTTGAGGAAGAACCCGTTGTTCCCCTAACCGACCTCGCAGACCAGCTCGCAGAGATTGATAAAGAGATTGGAGAGGTAGAAGCCAGACTCGCACACATGCGCAGCCAGCTAGTAGGCACAACACCAGATGCTCAAGCAGAATTAACCGCCTATCTCGAAAAGTTGAATGAGATTTAGGGAGTAGGGTAAGAATGAAAAAACGCAGGTTCACTTGAGCCTGCGCTTTGGTTTCCGCAAATGTTCTGAGAATTATTTTTCCTTCCTAAAATATAATGTTGCTTAAATTTGTTTTTTAAGACGATTTTCACGCGAAAAAGTAAATTTGATTGATAATTAAAATCTTTGATTTCATAGGCCTTTAATTATTATTTTAGTATTCTTACTATGATTATGAATATAGAAATAACAATAATACTAACTAAACTTATCAATAAAATCTCAATGTTATTAGTAAAGATATTTATTACTTGAAGAACAGATACGGAAGCAATAATAAAAAGTATGGCTTCCATAAGTTTAGTATTTCTTAATTCATTAAATTGATATTTTTCCTTAATCAAGTCATATTCCTCTTGCTTTACTTTTTCCACATATTCATCGTGAATGAAATCAGAATGTTCTTTAAGATGATTAAAAAGTTCAAAAATGGCTATAAAATTCAGTCTGTACATAAAAACATATGATTTTTTATAATTGTGAGCCCATTCATTAAACTGAATAAGATGTTTTTCATTTGAAAGGTGGAATTTTTCAAGTCCGTCCATAATAGTTTCTTCAAGGCAAACTAATTGAAAAAAAGGAGTAGCCGAAGCTAAAAAGAAGCTAGCTTGTTGTAGAAAATTGGACTCAAAATTATTAGAATTATTGTTATTCCAGATGACATAATTAGAACCTTTGTTTATGTAGTTAATGTATTCTAAATCAAAATAGTCTGTTCTGTAATATTTTGATTTATTCATAGAGGATAGAGCTTGTGAAGTATATGGAGCGTTAATCATCCAAGTATACAATTTGTCTTTTTTAAAGAATTCTAATTTATTTATATCTTTCATATTAGTAATGAAATGGAGTGTAAAAAAACGTTCGCTTAATTGAATGCCTCCGCTTATTGAAGATAATTCTTTTTTTATATAATTTAAAATATCATCTAACTGTTGAGAAGAGTCCAAAGAGTATGATTTGTTTCGCTTTTTAAAATCAGGAAAGAGTTTGGCTATCATTTTGGTATACGGGTGTTGAAAGTCGACATCATAAAAAGAGTCTCTCAAATCCTCAAATAAATCAATTACTATTGATCCATTTTGATATACGGTAAGTGTGACAAAGTAGAGGTATATTTTGCTCTCTTTACCAAATTCTATAAGAGGAGTAAACACAAATTTAATAAATTGATTACTCTCTGTGCTATATAACCATTTTTGCTTTTCCTTCTCAAGTTTGATAAAGTATAAGTCAAGATAGTCATTGGTCTTTTTATCAATCGCATCTTTCAAATGATGTATTTCAGAGGGGATATTCCAAAATTTATTTTTTTTAGCAATAAGTTGGTTATCTTTAGTACCTATTAAAATCATTATCGTGGCAGGATGATTTTCAAATTTATTGGTAATAATTTGTGTTAACTTTTTATTATCAATTTTATATAGGTCTGTACTTAACATATAAAAAGAAGTTATTTTAAATTCTTTGATTTTTTTAGAGACTTCAGAAATTTTTTCTCCCCAATCAATATTGATGGTCTTCTTCATACTAGGCTCCTTGATGATTTTCAAAATAATTATATCAAAAATATTCCCCTATTTGATATGAACAATCATATTCAGTTATTTTGCTAAAATTAAAAGAAAAAAGCCATTGAAACGTTGATTTCATAGGCTTTTACTGTGTTAAATTATTTAACTTCTGTAAACACAACGTGTTTGCGAAGTTTTGGTGAGTATTTCTTCAATTGAAGACGGTCTGGAGTGTTACGTTTGTTTTTAGAAGTAAGGTACAAGCGTTCACCAGATTCTTTGTGTTCAAGTGTAATATTTACGCGCATGGTATCTCCCTTCTATTATTCAGCTGATGCAGCTTTAGCGATTTTACGTCCTTTGTAGTATCCTTTAAGTGATACACGGTGAGAACGTGAGTAATCTCCAGTAGTTTCGTCAAAGTTTACAGATGGAGCTGTTACTTTGTAGTGTGTACGACGTTTGTTTTTCTTCGCTTTTGAAGTGCGACGTGCAGGTACTGCCATTTTGATTTCTCCTTTAGGTATTTATATTCGATTCAATCTACTGATTTTCATCAACCATACTAGGATAACACATTTTTTTTGTAAAGTAAAGTTACTTGACAAAAAAAGATGAAAAAATTAGAAG
>CAURHZ010000215.1:0-3465 GCA_963524345.1 uncultured Streptococcus sp. | reverse complement strand
CTATTGTACCATAAATTTTTATTTTCATCTAGTTTTCTAGGATTTAGTCAATCCCGATTTCAGCTCGAACTACGTCTGCAATGGTATCAACATAGTAGTCCACTTCTTCTGTTGTAGGCGCTTCTGCCATGACACGCAAAAGGGGTTCTGTTCCACTTGGGCGAACAAGGATACGACCATTCCCTGCCATTTCAGCTTCCATCTTCTCAATGATATCCTTAATAGCTGGCACTTCCATAGCCTTTTCCTTCATGGCATTTTCCACTCGGATATTGACTAATTTTTGTGGATAGATGGTTACTTCTGCTGCCAACTCTGACAAGCTCTTACCAGTTTCCTTCATGATTTTAGTCAATTGGACAGCAGACAATTGACCATCACCTGTGGTATTGTAATCCATCAAGATGACGTGACCAGACTGTTCACCACCAAGGTTGTAGCCTGATTTTCGCATTTCTTCAACAACGTAGCGGTCGCCAACTGCAGTGACTGCCTTGTTAATGCCTTCACGGTCCAAGGCCTTGTGGAAACCAAGGTTAGACATCACAGTTGTCACGATTGTATTTTGGGCCAATTGTCCTTTTTCAGAAAGGTATTTCCCGATGATGTACATGATTTTATCACCATCGACGATGTCGCCATTTTCATCAACAGCAATCAAACGGTCACTGTCCCCATCAAAGGCCAAACCAATTGCTGACCCGCTTTCTTTAACCACTTCTTGAAGGGCTTCTGGGTGTGTAGAACCAACATTAAGATTGATATTAAGCCCATCTGGCGTCTCCCCGATAACCGTCAATTGAGCGCCAAGATCTGCAAAGATTTGACGGGCACTTGTAGAAGCTGCACCATTGGCCGTATCCAAGGTAACCTTCATTCCTTCAAGAGGAGTTCCAGTTGAAACAAGATATCCTTCATACTTACGCAAGCCTTCTGGATAATCTACCAAGGTTCCCAATCCTTCAGCACTTGGACGAGGAAGAGTGTCTTCCGCAGCATCTAGCAAGGCTTCAATTTCTGCTTCTTTTTCGTCATCCAATTTAAAACCATCACCACCAAAGAACTTAATCCCATTATCAAGGGCTGGATTGTGGCTAGCAGAAATCATGACACCGGCACTGGCCCCTTCAGTTTTAACCAAGTAAGCTACTGCTGGTGTTGCAAGGACACCAAGTTTGTAGACGTGAATACCTACAGAGAGGAGACCTGCCACCAAGGCAGATTCTAGCATTTCCCCTGAAATACGTGTATCACGTCCTACAAAAACTTTCGGTGCTTCCGTTTCATGTTGGCTAAGAACATATCCTCCAAAACGTCCTAGCTTAAAGGCCAATTCTGGCGTTAATTCTACGTTAGCTTCTCCACGGACTCCATCAGTCCCAAAATATTTACCCATTTTTATAAAATCCTTTTCCTATTTTTAATTCGTTTTTGAACTAGTTGCTTTCGTTGACGAAGATGTCTCCGACGAACTGCTTGTAGTTGAATTTGATGTACTTGAACTTGGTGCTACTGGTTTTGTAGTCACCTTCATTGTTGTGTCGAACGGAGTAATAACTGCCGGTAAGACAACACCATTACGGTCGATTGCCTGCAAAGGTACTGAACCACTGTAATTTCCTGTAATCCGTTCGCTAGTTGGTAAAAGCGCAATAATACGATCAATTTTAGCTAGTGTTTCTTGGTCAGTTGTGACAGAAACTCGTTCGTTTGACACGGTTACACTATCAATTTGTAGCTTGGAATCAATCTGGCTTTGGTCAACTTGTGGCACAACAATCATCCCATCTCGCTTAACCTTCTTCCCAACTTTCACTGTAATCTTTTGAGGCGTTGCCACAGCAGTCAATCCGCTTGGAAGATTTTCAATATTCAAGGGAACTTCAATCGTTCCAACACTGGCATCCGTCAAATCAGCAGTTACCTTAAACTTACGAGTGCTCTCCTGCATTTCGCTGGCCAAGGTCACACGATTAGCTCCGGTTAATACCACTGAAACTTCTGATGCAAATCCGCTAATGAAATACTGGTCATCATCATAATGAATATCGATAGGAACGTTCGTTATCGTATTGGTGTAGGTTTCTGATTTGACCTGCCTTGCGGTATTGCTATTTTGAAAGTTGGTTGACGTTGCATAGATAAATAAGACACAAGCAAAAAAGAGAGATGAAATGATATATAGACTATTTTTTCTCATATTTCCAACCTCCTAGCAAACGGTCCTTGAAACCGACTTTTTCCTCAACAGCTGGCAAAAGAATTGCTCGTAGCTCTGCTTCAAATTCTTCAATCGTCAAGTCGTGCTTGAAAACACCGTTATAGGTAATAGAAATGCCTCCTGTTTCCTCTGAGACGATGAAGGTCAAGGCATCGGATACTTCTGACAAACCGATAGCCGCCCGGTGTCTGGTCCCAAATTCCTTGGAAATCCCTGTGCTTTCTGTCAAGGGCAGATAGGCAGAGGTTACTGCTATTCGATTTTCTCTGATAATCACAGCACCGTCATGTAGAGGAGTGTTGGGGATAAAGATATTAATAAGGAGTTCAGCTGAAATATTGGCATCCAAGGGAATACCTGTCGCGATGTATTCTTGCAAGGTCCGAACTCGTTGGATGGCAACCAGAGCACCAATCTTACGAGGACTCATATATTCAACCGACTTGATAAAGGCACGAATCATTTGCTCCTCTGCACTAATTTGAGCAGTAGAAAAGAAATCTGTCGCCCTTCCCAAGCGTTCCAAACCAGTCCGGATCTCTGGAGAGAAGATAACAACCGCAGCAATAACCCCATAGGTGATAATTTGATTAATCAACCAAGAAATCGTTGTTAAACCAAGGATATTGGCCACAACCTGGGCTAATACAAAGATCACGACCCCACGCACCAAAATCATAATCTTGGTGCCAGCTATCGCTTTTGTAAAACGATATAAAATATAGGCCACAATCAAAATATCAAACACATTGATGGCAATACTCCAAGGACTAGAAAACAAGCTAGTCCAATATTGCAGGTTGGATAATTGTTGAAAGTTCATCTGCTGTCTCCTCTCTGTCCAAACATGTTCCTTTCTATTATACCATTTTTCTGGCATTTTTTTCCCTATCCTACTTCATTTTAAATTAAAGAAAAAATATGATAAAATAAACTGACTAGAAAAAACAAAGGAGAAACCATGTCTCAACTATATGATATTACCATTGTAGGTGGTGGTCCTGTCGGTCTTTTTGCGGCCTTTTATGCCCACCTACGCCAAGCCAAGGTCCAAATCATCGACTCCCTTCCCCAACTAGGTGGCCAACCTGCTATTCTCTATCCTGAAAAGGAAATACTCGACGTCCCAGGTTTCCCAAATCTGACTGGAGAAGAGTTGACTAACCGTCTAATCGAGCAATTAAATGAATTTGATACCCCTATTCATCTCAATGAAACGGTTCTTGAGATTGAAAAACAAGAAG
>CAURHZ010000214.1:0-3486 GCA_963524345.1 uncultured Streptococcus sp. | reverse complement strand
GATTTTCGAAGAGTATTAGGAGAAAAAGAATGAAAGAAATAACCTTTGACGCATTTTACCAGCTTTACCAAAACGACCAACTTTCTCTAGTGGATGTGAGAGAAGTGGATGAGTTTGAAGCTCTTCATTTAGAAGGTGCTCAGAATCTTCCTCTGAGTCAATTAGCTGATACTTATGATCAATTAGACAAGGACCAGTTACATTATGTTATTTGTAAATCTGGAATGAGATCGGCGCGTGCTTGCCAATTCTTATCAGAACAAGGTTATGAGGTTATCAATGTACAAGGTGGCATGTTAGCCTTTGAAGAACTGTAAACATTAGAATTTTCTCCTACTTGGTGTGTACTGGGTAGGGGATTTTATTGTTAGACAATTCTCATTTTTAAGAATCTTGAAAACATTCAATATTTACTTCGTGAAGCTTTTTTCATACTCCTATTCATGATATACTAGGTCAGTATTTTATAAATATGAAGGAGATTTTCATGGCTAAAAAAGGTGCCCTAACAGGTTTACTCCTGTTTGGAATATTTTTTGGTGCGGGGAACTTGATTTTTCCGCCTTCTCTAGGTGCTCTATCTGGAGAACATTTTCTTCCTGCCATCGCAGGTTTTGTCTTTTCAGGTGTCGGTATTGCCGTCTTGACTCTTATTATTGGAACGCTAAATCCTAAAGGATATATCTACGAGATTTCAACAAAGATAGCGCCTTGGTTTGCGACTCTTTACCTCTCAGTTCTTTACTTGTCAATCGGTCCATTCTTTGCTATCCCACGTACTGCTACAACAGCTTACGAGGTAGGGATTAGCCCCCTTTTATCGGATGCAAATAAAGGACTTGGATTGATTGTCTTTACAGTTCTTTACTTTGCAGCAGCGTATCTAATTTCGCTCAATCCATCAAAAATCTTGGACCGCATTGGACGTATTTTAACGCCAGTATTTGCGATTTTGATCGTTATCTTGGTTGTTCTGGGAGCTTTCAAATACGGTGGAACAAGTCCTCAAGCTGCTTCAGCTGCTTATCAAGCTTCTGCCTTTGGTACAGGTTTCCTAGAAGGTTACAATACCTTGGACGCCCTTGCCTCAGTTGCCTTCAGTGTAATCGCAGTTCAAACCTTGAAACAACTTGGATTTTCAAGTAAGAAAGAATACATTTCAACTATTTGGGTGGTTGGTATCGTTGTAGCCCTTGCCTTCAGCGCTCTTTACATCGGGTTAGGTTTCCTTGGAAATCATTTCCCAGTACCAGCTGAGGCGATGAAGGGTGGAACACCAGGTGTTTACATCTTGTCACAAGCGACTCAAGAAATCTTTGGCTCAACAGCTCAACTCTTCCTCGCAGCAATGGTTACTGTAACCTGCTTCACAACGACTGTTGGTTTGATTGTGTCAACAGCGGAGTTCTTTAATGAGCGTTTCCCACAAATCAGCTACAAGGTTTATGCGACAGCCTTTACCTTGATTGGATTTGCGATTGCCAATTTGGGTCTTGATGCGATTATCAAGTATTCAATTCCAGTATTGGTTATCTTGTACCCAATCACAATTGCCATCGTCATGATTGTCATTGTGAACAAATTTGTGGCTCTTTCAAAACCAGGTATGCAGTTGACAATTGCTGTTGTTACAGCCATTGCCATTGCAAGCGTACTAGGAAGCTCATTTAAGGTTGAGTTCCTTGCAAATCTTGTCAGCGCTCTTCCTTTTGCCAAGGCATCACTCCCATGGTTGGTACCAGCCGTTGTCGGAATCTTGCTCTCATTGGTTCTACCAAACAAGCAAGAAAGTGATGTTTTTGAAATGGAATAATCACTAAAATCACTTTTGTAGCCAAGTCTATAGAAGTGATTTTCTTTTTTTATCCGATGATAAATGTGTTATAATAGGTAGCAAAAGAGGTGAAGAAATGAATCAAACAGTAGAATATATCAAAGAACTGACAGCCATTGCGTCGCCAACGGGTTTCACTCGTGAGATTTCAGACTATTTAGTCAAGACTCTAGAAGGTTTTGGTTACCAGCCAGTTCGCACAGCCAAGGGTGGTGTCAATGTGACCATCAAAGGAAAAAGTGATGAGCAGCATCGCTATGTGACAGCCCATGTAGATACGCTTGGTGCCATTGTTCGTGCTGTCAAACCAGACGGTCGTCTCAAACTGGACCGTATTGGTGGCTTTCCTTGGAACATGATTGAGGGAGAAAATTGTACCGTTCATGTGGCTAGCACAGGTGAAAAAGTATCAGGTACCATCCTCGTCCACCAGACTTCTTGTCATGTCTACAAGGATGCTGGGACTGCAGAACGTACGCAGGACAATATGGAAGTGCGTTTGGATGCAAAAGTGACCAATGAAAAAGAAACTCGTGCTCTTGGGATTGAGGTTGGTGATTTTATCAGCTTTGACCCACGAACTGTCGTGACAGAGACTGGTTTTATCAAGTCTCGACATTTGGATGACAAGGTCAGCGCAGCGATTTTGCTTAACCTGCTTCGTATTTATAAAGAAGAGAAGATTGAATTGCCCGTAACAACCCATTTTGCTTTTTCAGTCTTTGAAGAAGTGGGACACGGTGCTAACTCTAATATTCCTGCTCAGGTAGTAGAATATCTGGCTGTGGATATGGGAGCAATGGGCGATGACCAGCAGACAGATGAATATACAGTGTCTATCTGCGTCAAGGATGCTTCAGGTCCTTATCACTATGACTTCCGTCAACACTTGGTTGCCTTGGCGAAAGAGCAAGATATTCCATTTAAGTTGGATATCTATCCATTTTATGGTTCTGACGCTTCAGCAGCCATGTCTGCAGGGGCAGAGGTAAAACACGCTCTTCTCGGTGCTGGTATCGAGTCTAGCCACTCTTATGAGCGTACCCATATGGACTCGGTGGTCGCAACGGAGCGTATGGTCGATGCCTATCTTAAGAGTGCATTGGTAGACTAATATGTGTCTGATTTGCCAGAGAATTGACCTCATCAAAGCTGGGAAAAATCCTTACTTTGTAAGAGAGTTGGAAACAGGCTACCTTGTGGTTGGAGACCACCAGTATTTTGCAGGATATAGTCTCTTTCTAGCCAAGGAACACGTCACCGAATTGCATCATTTAAAAAAGGAAACGAGACTCCGTTTTCTAGAGGAAATGAGTGTGGTTCAAGAAGCAGTTGCTAAGGCCTTTGCTGCTGAGAAAATGAATATCGAACTGCTAGGAAATGGCGATGCCCATCTCCATTGGCATCTTTTTCCTAGACGAAGAGGTGATATGAATGGTTATGGTCTCAATGGACGTGGACCAGTCTGGTGGGTTCCCTTTGAAGAAATGACAGCAGAAACCTGCCAAGCAAAACCGGATGAGATTGAAAGATTAGTTAAACGTTTATCGTTAGAAGTAGATAAACTATTAGAATAAAGGAGTAGAAATGAAAAAAAGATACCTTGTCTTGACAGCCTTGCTAGCCTTGAGTCTAGCAGCTTGTTCACAAGA
>CAURHZ010000213.1:0-3491 GCA_963524345.1 uncultured Streptococcus sp. | reverse complement strand
CCTAAAATAGTGATAATCTTACCTGGACGGGGAGCTGAGATATAGTCAGCTGCCTTGATTTCAGTCCCGTCTTCCAAAACAACATCCTGGCCATTTTTGATTTTCCCAAAAAGTGGGCCAAATGGGACACCAGCTGCCTTGAGTTTTTCAGCATCTAGCGTTCCTTCTAGGTCCTTTTGCATGACACGGTAACCAACACAGAAAATAGTATGATCCAGTTCCTCTGCATACACAGTGAATTTATCGGTCTCAAGGATTTTTCCTAAAGAATCTTGGTCAAACTCATGAAAATGAATGCGGTAAGGCAGGCGAGAACCCGACACACGAAGGCTGGTTAAGACAAAGGACTTAATCCCTTGCGGTCCATAGATTTCCAAATCTGTCTGCTCTTCATTGGCTTGAAAGGCACGACTAGAAAGGAATCCAGGCAAGCCAAAAATGTGGTCTCCATGTAGGTGGGTAATAAAGATTTTGCTGACCTTACGCGGTCGAATTGTCGTTTCAAGAATGCGATTTTGCGTACCTTCTCCACAGTCAAAGAGCCAGACTTCGTTAATCTCGTCCAAGAGTTTCAGGGCGAGACTTGAAACATTGCGGGCTTTAGAGGGCTGACCAGCCCCCGTTCCTAAAAATTGAATATCCATTCGATACTTTCTAATTAATCAATATATAACATGGCTGTGCGGTTTTCCGATCGGAAATAGCGCTTGCCATAAAAAGAAGCAGCTTCTTGCAGTAAATCCTCTTGACTATAGCCTTTAAGACGCTTGCGACCATCTGCTAAGATTTCTAAATCAGTCAAAGCTGTGATATTTTCCACGCTAACAACTTCCTCGTCCCCGACAGCCTTCATGTAAATCTTACCAGACTCCTCAAAGACCAGCTGATGGGGGAAAATTTGCGCAATCTCAAAGAGTAAGTCATTCGAGATCTTCTCCTTATTTTCAGAGAAAATCCGACCCAGACCCTCACTCTCATAGCAAAAACCAAAGGATTTACCAGACAGATTAAGCCGAATAAAAGGCTTGCTTTCTAGGGTAAAACTTGGCTCAGCATTGAAGAGGTTTAATTCCTGACTGAGTTCCGAAAAATAATCCGTCGCAACCTCAGGACTTTTTTTCTGGTAGAGTTCTGCAAAGTAAGCATTGACTACACTTGGCGGAGGGGTAATGAGGGCTAACTGCTCCTGCTCAGACCTACCAGCTAGAAGTTGATCTAAGTAAACCTTGTCTAGACTTGTATAGCCCCCATATTTTAGAGCTAAGGTTTTAATATCAGTCATAAAATTCTTCTAACCTCCATTTGTTTTTCTCAGAAATATAGCCTCTAATGACTTCCCCATCATCTTGATAATCACGTTCTTCCAGAATCGCAACACTTTCTAAATCATGAATCTTGTAGGACTTTGAAAAAGGCACGCGCAGGGTAAAAGATTCAAAAATATCCTTGATTTTCTCTAAAAATAGTGCCTGCAAATTCTCACGACTATCCTCAGACTTGGCAGAAATGAGGGCATAAGGCGTTTGGGTCGGCGTAAAATCCTCCACCAAATCTGCTTTATTATAAAGGGTCAGGCGAGGAATATCTTCCATGTCCAGGTCTTTCATGATGGACAGGACTGTTTTTTCATGCTCCTCGTGGTAAGGATTGCTGGCGTCAATAACATGAACCAGAAGGTCCACATGCTTGCTTTCTTCCAAGGTTGACTTAAAACTGGACACCAACTCTGTCGGCAAATCTTGGATAAAGCCCACGGTATCTGTCAAAGTTACTTGGAGATTCCCCCCCAGATGGATACTCTTAGTCGTCGCATCTAGAGTCGCAAAGAGCTCGTCCGCTTCATACTGGGTCTTACTGGTCAAGGTGTTCATGATAGTTGACTTCCCAGCATTGGTATAACCAATCAAACCAATCTTAAAGGTGCTTGACTCCAAACGTTTTTCTCTGACAGTCGCCCGATTTTTCTCAACCACCTTGAGCTGGCGCTCGATATCCGTGATTTGATTGCGAACGCTACGACGGTTCAGCTCCAGCTGGCTTTCACCAGGTCCACGGGAACCAATTCCCCCTGCCTGACGGCTGAGCATAATTCCCTGACCAACCAAGCGAGGCAAGAGATATTTGAGCTGGGCTAGGTGAACTTGGAGCTTCCCTTCATGGCTTCGAGCTCGCATGGCAAAGATATCCAAAATCAACTGCATACGGTCAATGACCTTAACACCGAGAACTTCTTCTAGATTGACATTTTGCCTTGGCGTCAGACGGTTGTTGACGATGACAGTGGTGATTTCTTCTGCATCCACCATAAGCGCAATCTCTTCCAACCTACCAGAGCCGACGAAGGTCTTAGAATCATACTTTTCACGTTTTTGTCTGTAGCTATCTACAACAATTGCCCCAGCTGTCTTAGCCAGACTGGCCAATTCTTCCATGGAGAGGTCAAAATTGTCCATGCCCTGCAATTCCACACCTATGAGCAGGACCCGCTCCTCTTTTTTCTCCGTTTCAATCATCTAAAAACTCCTCTATCTGGCTGAAAATGCGGTCTTGCACACCAGCTTCTCCAATCTGATAAAAGGTGACCTGCATGCGATTACGGAACCATGTCAACTGACGCTTGGCAAAACGGCGGGTCGCCTGTTTGAGACTCTCACTAGCTTCCTCCAAGGTTTGCTCTCCACGGAAATAAGGAAAGAGTTCCTTGTAGCCAATTCCTTTAGCAGCCTGCACATCTGGATAATGGTCAAAGAGCCACTTGGCCTCATCCAAAAGACCAGCCTCAAACATCAAATCCACTCGGTGGTTGATACGTTCATAAAGCTGACTACGTTCATCATCCAAGCAGATAATCAGCGGTTCATACAAGGTCTCTTGATTTTCCAAATTCTGACCAAAATGGGCTATTTCTAAGGCACGCATAGCACGACGACGATTAAACTGAGGAATCTCAAGGCCTGCTTGCTCCACCAGATGGGCTAATTCCTCATCTGTATAAGGCTCCAAACTAGCCCGATAAGCTAAAATCTCCTCATGGGGAGTCTCCCCACCTAGATGGTAGCCTTCCAACAAGCTCTGGATATAAAGCCCAGTTCCACCAGCGATAATGGCTAGCTTGCCACGACTATGAATATCCTCAATAGCCATCTTAGCTTCTGAAACAAAATCAAAAGCCGAGTAAGACTCGGTTACCTCTCTAACATCGATTAAATGATGGGGAACAGCTGCCTGTTCTTCTGGGCTAGCCTTAGCCGTCCCAATATATAGACCTCGGTAAACCTGCTGACTATCGCCACTAACAACTTCCCCACCAAAGCGCTTGGCCACTTCAATAGCTAGAGCCGTTTTTCCAACACCCGTCGGTCCCACAAACACCAATATTTTTTTTTTAATATTTTTTAAAACCAAAAATCTTAACCCCGTTTCAAATAAAAAAAACACGCCTCCAAAATAGGAGACGGATTGCACAAGGTCACTCATAACGAAAAATACAT
>CAURHZ010000212.1:0-3497 GCA_963524345.1 uncultured Streptococcus sp. | reverse complement strand
AAAGCAAAAAATAATCTACTGTGGCAGTATGGTCTAGGGATGACGATTTTGTTTGTGGTTATCAGTGCTTCCTTTCTGTATCTGGTTTCTCTCGGCATGAAACCCTATCAAACAGCTAAAAGTGAAGGAGAAAAATTAGCTCAGCAGTATGCAGGATTAGAGCAGGTTGATCAGGTTGATTTATACAATGGCTTGGAATCTTACTACAGTGTTCTTGGTCATAACAAACAGCAAGAATCACTTGCTGTCCTGATTGGTAAAGATGACCATAAGATTTACGTTTATCAGCTAAATCAGGGTATTCCACAAGAAAAAGCAGAAGCTCTTTCTAAGGAAAAAGGAGCTGGCGAGATTGACAAGATTACCTTTGGTCGTTATCAAGACAAGCCAATCTGGGAAGTCAAGTCAGGCTCCGATTTTTATCTAGTAGATTTTGAAACAGGAGCATTGGTCAATAAGGAGGGCTTATGAAACTATCCAAGCGTGTTTTAGAAATGGAAGAAAGTGTTACTTTAGCTAGTGATGCGAGAGCAAAAAAATTAAAAGCTCAAGGTAAGGATGTCCTTTTCTTGACCTTGGGACAACCAGATTTTCACACTCCTGAAAATATTCAGGATGCAGCAGTTAAAGCTATTCGAGAAGGACAGGCTTCCTTCTATACAGTAGCTTCAGGCCTACCAGAATTAAAAGCTGCGGTGAATACCTACTTCGAGCGCTACTATGGCTATTCTGTCGCAAGTAACGAGGTTACCTTTGCTACAGGTGCCAAGTTCTCCCTCTATACTTTCTTTATGGCTGTAATCAATCCTTTAGATGAGGTTATTATTCCAACTCCATACTGGGTTAGTTATGGAGATCAGGTCAAGATGGCAGAAGGGATTCCAGTCTTTGTTCAAGCTAAAGAAGACAATGATTTTAAAGTCACAGTGGATCAACTAGAACTAGTTAGGACAGATAAGACAAAGGTTTTGGTTCTCAATTCACCATCTAATCCGACTGGTATGATCTATACTCGTGAAGAATTGCTAGCTATCGGAAATTGGGCAGTTGAGCATAACATTCTGATTTTAGCAGATGATATTTATGGTCGTTTGGTCTATAACGGGAATGAGTTCGTACCAATCTCTAGTCTATCAGAAGCCATTCGCAAGCAAACCATTGTCATTAACGGTGTATCAAAAGCTTATGCCATGACAGGTTGGCGGGTAGGTTATGCAGTGGGTGATCCAGAAATCATTGCTGCTATGAGCAAATTGACAGGTCAAACAACTTCTAACCTAACTGCTGTTTCACAATATGCAACTATCGAAGCCCTAACTGGACCGCAAGATTCTGTGGAAGTTATGCGTCAAGCATTTGAAGAACGTCTCAATACCATCTATCCACTCTTGTGTGAAGTCCCTGGTTTTGAAGTTGTCAAACCACAAGGAGCTTTCTATCTCTTCCCAAATGTTAAAAAGGCAATGGAGATGAAAGGCTATAGCGATGTAACAGCATTTACAACGGCTATTCTTGAAGAAGTTGGTCTGGCACTCATAACAGGAGCTGGCTTTGGAGCGCCAGAAAATGTGCGCCTTAGCTATGCGACAGACTTAGACACGCTTAAAGAAGCAGTTAGTCGCTTGAAAGCATTTATGGGTAGTGAGAATGATTGATCATTTTGAAATTAAGGTAAAGGATTTACAAATTTCAGAAGGATTTTATAAGAGTTTTCTCGCTCCTTTGGGCTATAAATTGGCTTTTAAGACTAGTTCTCTAATCAGTTTTCTTGCCCCGAACAGCCTTCATCCTGGTGGTGATTTTTGGTTGGCTCAGGGGACACAAGATCCTATTCACTTTGCTTTCTTAGCAGAAAATAAGGAAGAGGTTCAAGCTTGTTATGAGGCTGGCTTAGAGGCAGGTGGGCGAGACAATGGGGCTCCTGGTTATCGCAGTGAGCATCCGATTTACTATGCTGCTTTTATGATTGATCCAGATGGGAACAATATAGAGGTGGTTTGCCATAAAGAATAAAAAGAAAAGGAAAAACAATGACAAAACGTGTAACGATTATTGATGTAAAAGACTATGTTGGTCAGGAAGTGACGATTGGCGCTTGGGTTGCCAACAAATCAGGAAAAGGTAAAATCGCCTTTTTGCAATTGCGTGATGGAACAGCCTTCTTCCAAGGTGTAGCCTTTAAACCAAACTTTGTCGAAAAATTTGGTGAAGAAGTGGGACTTGAGAAGTTTGATGTCATCAAACGCTTGAGCCAAGAAACGTCTGTTTATGTGACAGGGATTGTCAAAGAAGACGAACGTTCTAAGTTCGGCTATGAATTGGATATTACAGACATCGAAGTGATCGGTGAGTCTCAAGATTACCCAATCACACCAAAAGAACATGGAACAGACTTCTTGATGGACAACCGTCACTTGTGGCTCCGTTCTCGTAAGCAAGTAGCTGTGATGCAAATCCGTAACGCGATCATCTATGCAACTTATGAGTTCTTCGACAAGAACGGTTTCATGAAATTTGATAGCCCAATTCTTTCAGGAAATGCAGCAGAAGATTCAACAGAACTCTTTGAAACAGACTACTTCGGAACGCCAGCCTACTTGAGCCAATCAGGTCAGCTTTACTTGGAAGCAGGAGCTATGGCCCTTGGTCGTGTCTTTGACTTTGGTCCAGTATTCCGTGCTGAAAAATCAAAAACACGCCGTCACTTGACTGAGTTCTGGATGATGGACGCAGAGTACTCATACTTGACACATGATGAATCACTTGACTTGCAAGAAGCTTATGTGAAAGCTCTTCTACAAGGTGTTCTTGACCGTGCGCCTCAAGCCTTGGAAACCTTGGAACGTGATACAGAGCTCTTGAAACGCTACATTGCAGAGCCCTTCAAACGCATCACTTACGATCAAGCTATTGACCTCTTGCAAGAGCATGAGAATGATGAAGATGCTGACTATGAACATCTTGAGCATGGCGATGACTTTGGTTCACCACATGAAACTTGGATTTCAAATCACTTTGGTGTACCAACCTTTGTTATGAACTATCCAGCAGCTATCAAGGCCTTCTACATGAAACCAGTTCCTGGGAATCCAGAGCGCGTGCTTTGTGCAGACTTGCTTGCACCAGAAGGATATGGTGAAATCATCGGTGGATCTATGCGTGAGGAAGACTACGATGCTCTTGTAGCTAAGATGGATGAACTTGGCATGGATCGTACAGAGTATGAATTCTACCTAGACCTTCGTAAATACGGTACTGTACCACACGGAGGATTCGGTATCGGTATTGAACGTATGGTGACCTTCGCAGCTGGAACAAAACACATCCGTGAAGCCATTCCATTCCCACGTATGTTGCACCGTATCAAACCTTAATAGCCATAAAAACGCCGTCTGGCGTTTTTATACTCTTCGAAAATCAAATTCAAACTACGTCAGCTTCACCTTGCCGTACTCAAGTACAGCCTGTGGCTAGCTTCCTAGTTTGCTCTTTGATTT
>CAURHZ010000211.1:0-3538 GCA_963524345.1 uncultured Streptococcus sp. | reverse complement strand
CTCATCAAGTGTTTGTAGAAGGCACCGCCAAGGCTTTGTTTTTCGTTGCTTGCTGTTGCAGCTGCACCATTAGCGGCACGGTAGACTTCAGCATCTCCTGAAAGAGCCAAGTTAATTAACTCTTCTGTTTTACGGATACCGTCAGCAACTGGACGATTGATCAATGGTTTGCCATCGAAACGATCCATTTCTACTGCCTTGTCTGCTGCGATGATAACAGCTTTAGCCTTACGAATGTCTTCCGCAGTTAGTTGGTTACCAACACCGCTAGCACCGTTGGTTTCGACCTTAATTCCAACACCCATTTCAGCAGCCACTTTTTGAAGAGCTTCTTGGGCCATATAAGTGTGGGCGATACCTGTTGTACAAGCTGTAACAGCAACGATAAAGTCACCAGAGTCATTGGTAGGTGCTTGAACTGGCTCCTCAGCTTTTTCTGAAGCTTGGTTAAAAAGTTCGATAACTTGGTCAGCTGATGTTGCTTGACGAAGTTTGTCAGCAAAACCGTCTTTCATCAAGTATTGAGACAATTCTGCCAAGGCTGCTAAGTGAGTATCATTGGCACCTTCTGGAGCTGCAATCATAAAGAAAAGGTCAGTTGGTTGCCCATCCAAGCTCTCGTAGTCAACACCCTTGTTTGACTTGGCAAAGAGAACTGTCGCTTCTTTGACAGCAGCATTTTTGCTATGAGGCATTGCGATACCATCACCCAAACCTGTAGAAGTCAAAGCTTCACGCGCCAAAATTCCTTCTTTAAAGATTTCAAAATCTGTCACATAACCGTGGTCTGTCAAACTTTTAATCATCTCGTCGATGACAGCTGTTTTTTCAGTCGCCTGCAAATCCAGCAACATAACATCTTTTCTCAATAGGTCTTGAATTTTCATCTTTTTTCTACCTCAACTTTTTCATATGTTTCTTTAATAAATTCTGCTGTTGCCAAGTCATCCGAGAAGGTAGTTGCTGTTCCACAAGCCACTCCCCATTTGAAGGCTTCTACTGCGTCTTTTGATTTGACAAATTCACCTGTGAATCCAGCAACCATAGAATCACCAGCCCCAACTGAATTTTTGACTGTCCCTTTGATTGGTTTAGCAAAGTATGCTCCCTCAGATGTGACAAGAAGTGCCCCGTCCCCAGCCATGGAGATAATGACGTTTTGAGCTCCTTTAGCTAGGAGTTCTCGAGCATATTTCTCAATTTCATCTAAACTTTCGAGTTTAATCCCAAAAATCGCTCCAAGTTCATGATTGTTTGGTTTGACCAAAAGTGGCTGGTAGTCCAAACTATCAATCAAGGTCTGTCCTTCAAAGTCACAAACGACTTGCGCACCAGTCTTGCGTGTCAAGGCAATCAAATCCTTGTAGATAACATTTCCTAGGTTTTTAGCACTCGAACCCGCAAATACAACCGTGTCTTCTGCAGTTAAACTTGAAAGAATAGCTTTCAATTCTTCTAGCTGAGCCGGTTCAACAGTTGGACCCGTTCCGTTGATTTCTGTTTCTTGGTCTGCTTTGATTTTAACATTGATACGAGTATCTTCTGCCACTTGGACAAAACGTGTCTCGATTTCTTCATCAGCCAAAGTATCTGTGATAAATTTACCAGTAAAACCTCCGATAAATCCAGTCGCTGTATTTTGAATATCTAAGCGCTTCAAGACACGACTGACATTAATTCCTTTCCCACCAGCAAACTTATCATCACTGTCCATACGATTGACACTACCGACTTGGACTTGGTCCAAACGAACGATATAGTCAATGGATGGATTGAGTGTGACTGTATAAATCATACTTCTATTACCTCCGTTTTCTCCTTAATAGCCTGCAGGAGCTCATGCCCTTGACTTGTGATAACAATAGCTCGTTTGAGTGGTGCTACCTTAGCAAAGCAAGTTTGTCCAATTTTAGACGAATCGACCAAGACATATGTCTGTTTGGCATTCTCCAAAATAGCACGCTTCACAGCCCCCTCCTCCATATCAGGAGTCGTATAATAGCCATCGTCCACACCATTCATCCCGATAAAGGCACGGTCAAAGTGCAATTGGTTAATCTGGTTAAGAGCAACGCCCCCGATGCTAGCATCCGTCGCCATCTTGACACTACCTCCAACCATGACAGTTGGAATCTGCTTTTCAACCAACTGAGCAGCATGGTGAATCGAGTTGGTCACGACTGTAACATTCTTATTGACCAATTCATGAATCAAAAAAGCAGTTGTTGTTCCTGCATCGATAAAGATGACATCTTGTTCCTTAATGAGAGAGGCTGCTTTCTGAGCCAACAATTTCTTCTCTTGAAGGTTTTTGACAGATTTTTCTTGAATGGTTTCTTCTTCCTGCAAGGAATGGGGCAATTCTGCTCCACCATGCACGCGACGAAGCTTGTTTTCCGCTTCCAACTCATCCAAATCTCTTCGAACCGTTGATTCTGACGTTTCTAGCAAACTAACTAATTTCTCTAGAGAAACTACATGATGTTGATTTAACTCCTCTAAAATCAGTTGTTTCCTCTCTGTTTTTAACACTGAATTACCTCCTGTTATCGTTTACACTATTCATTCTATCATACTTCTTTTTAAAGTCAAGCATTTTATATCATTTTCTTTCAAATTCTATCATTTTTCTTATTTCCAGAATTTTTATTGCAAGATAAGAACCTTTATGGTAGACTATTTGAGTAAGTTTTGGAAGATTACTCAAGAGGCTTAAGAGGCCGTGTTGGAAACGCGGTAGGCGTGTAACAGCGTGCGTGGGTTCGAATCCCATGTCTTCCGTTTATTTTAAAAAAGATACCCAAGAAATCTTGGGTATCTTTTTTCTTATATGCTTGTTTTATAACTCGGGTGAATTTCTTAGAAAATATCAAATAACAATTTCACATTGAGAATTGTTAAGATAATGGAAACGATATAGCCAAGGATGGTATTCCATTTGGCATTGGTAAATTCTCCCATCAGTGATTTCTTAGAAGTTAGATAAATCAGTGGGAAGATTGAAAATGGAAGAGCAATCGAAAGAAAGACTTGTGAATAAACCAATAACTGATCTAATGTTTTTTCCTGATGACCAAACAGAACCGCTACAATCATGACAGGCAACAAGGCAAAGAGACGAGTTGCCAAACGAATGAACCATTGAGGTAATCTCATATGCAAGAAACCTTCCATAACGATTTGTCCAGTCAAGGTACCCGTAATTGTCGAATTTTGACCACTGGCTAATAAAGCCAAGGCAAACAAGGTTGATAAGGTCGAGCTAGCTATAGCTCCTGCAATAGTAGAATCCTGCAAGGCATTATACATTTGAGAGAAGGCAGAAATCTCAGATGCATGGCCGAAAAAGAGAGCCGCCCCGAGAATTAATAGAAGGGAGTTAACCACAAAGGCCAAGGATAATTGGAGATTTGAATCCCAGGTCATAAAGCGCACGGCTTTTCGAACATCATTCTTGTCCTTGTGATTGATTTTCCGAGTTTGTGACAAGGAAGAATGCAAATAGAGGTTATGGGGCATAACCGTTGCTCCCACGATC
>CAURHZ010000210.1:0-3598 GCA_963524345.1 uncultured Streptococcus sp. | reverse complement strand
TTGTCAATAAAGTAGAAGGTTACACCGTTTAAGACGGTTTTCTTAATCCCACAGTACTGTCTGCGCCAACCAACACTCACCTCAAAATGAAGCACATCTTCAATCTGATTTCCAAATTTAGCCTCTACCATATCATAGTAGGGGAGAATTACTGCAACTTCATGTCCCGCTTTTACCAGTGATTTGGGAAGAGCACCAATGACGTCTCCCAAACCACCTGTTTTTGAAAAGGGTGCACCCTCAGCTGCTACAAATAAAATTTTCATGAATGAATATCCTCTGTTACTTTAGCACCTTTCTTAACGACGACTGGATGTTCTGCAGTTCCACGGATCACAACTCCATCCGCAACTTCAACACCCTTGTCCAAGATAGCATATTCTACCTGAGCACCTTCTCCAATAACAACACGAGGGAATAAGATGCTATCTTTAACCAAGCTATCCTTATGGACATGAATATTACGTGATAAAACAGAATTAGCCACTTGACCTTCAATAATACTACCAGAGGCAAACTGAGAAGTGCTTACCTTAGATGTATTAGCATAGTAAGTTGGCTCTTCGTTTTTGACCTTTGTATAAATCTTTTGATTTGGTGAGAAGAGAGAGTAGAATTTTTGTGATTCAAGCATATCGATATTCGCTTGATAATACGATTCTACAGAGTGAATATTTGCCAGATAACCTGTGTACTCATAGGCAAAGGCTCCTTCTTTAGCAGCCAAATCACGTAAAACATAACGCAATTTCTCTGGATGTTCTTTCTTAGCCTCTTCTTCTAAGCGTTCAATCAACCAAGGGGTATCAACGACAAAGATATCTGTCGACATATTGTAAACTTCATCTGATGATTTACTATCAAAGAGTTTATGAGAACGAACATGGTCTGTTTCATCCACTTCCAAGATTGCGTTTACTTCTGAAATGTCTTTCTTAGCTAGTTTTTTATAAACTACAGTGATTGGACCTTTTGTTGTACTGTGTAGGTGGAATACTTGGTTCAGATCAATATTAATCAAAACATCACAGTTAAGTGACACTGTTTGGTTTGAGCCAGAACGTTTCAAGTAAGTAAGAAGTTGTTGGTAGTATTCTTTTCCAACTGTACTACTTTCCACACGAGTATTGTAAATACCTAGATAATAGTGGCTAAGAAGAGTTGACAAGCCCCACTCACGTCCTGAACGGATATGGTCAAAGACTGAGCTAATATTATCTTGTTGGAAAATACCAAAGATACTACGGACACCTGCATTAGCAAGACTTGAAAGCGGGAAGTCGATCAAGCGATATTTACCACCGAAAGGCAAACTAGCCACTGGACGGTGTTCTGTCAGTGTTGACATATCATGAAAACCAACTGTGTTTCCTAAAATGGCAGAATATTTATCAATCTTCATCTGTTGCTACCCCCACTACTTCATTATATCCTACAACTTGTACTTCTTCTGTTCCATCAATTTCAACACCGTCAGAAATAACTGCACCTTCACCAATAATGGCACGCTTGATTTTAGCTCCGTGTCCAATAATGGCTCCACTCATGATAACTGAATCTACTACTTCTGCCCCTTCGCGAACTTGCGCACCTGTTGAAAGGATAGAATGTTTAACAGTTCCATCTACAAAACAGCCATCGACAACCAAGGAATCTTCCACATCAGCATTTGCACCAAGGAAGTTTGGTGGTGAAATTAAGTTTCTTGAGTAAATCTTCCATTGACGGTTACGGCTATCCAAGGCATTTTCTGGGGAAATGTACTCCATGTTCGCTTCCCAAAGTGACTCAATGGTACCAACATCTTTCCAGTAGCCATTAAACTCATATGCATAGACACTTTCACCTGACTCAAGGTAATTTGGAATGACATTCTTACCGAAGTCTGACATATCCACATTACTCTTTTCAGCAACAACAAGCATATTGCGCAGACGTTTCCAATCAAAGATGTAAATACCCATAGAAGCCTTTGTAGATTTAGGTTGAGCTGGTTTTTCTTCAAATTCAACAATGCGGTTATTAGCATCTGTATTCATGATACCAAAACGGCTAGCTTCTTTCAGGGGAACATCAAGAACTGCTACTGTCAAACTGGCATTATTATCCTTGTGAGACTGAAGCATATCATCATAGTCCATTTTGTAGATATGGTCCCCAGAGAGAATCAAGACATACTCAGGATTGACACTGTCGATATAATCAATATTTTGGTAAATAGCGTGGCTAGTCCCCTCAAACCAACGATTTCCTTCACTTGCAGAATAAGGTTGAAGAATAGAGACACCAGAATTGATACCATCTAGTCCCCAGCTTGAACCATTCCCGATATGGTTGTTGAGAGCAAGTGGTTGGTACTGTGTAATGACTCCAACATTGTTGATGCCTGAGTTGGCACAGTTTGAAAGAGCAAAGTCAATGATACGGTAGCGCCCACCAAATTGCACAGCTGGTTTTGCAATGCTTTGAGTGAGTTTACCGAGACGAGTTCCTTGCCCACCAGCAAGAATCAAAGCTAACATTTCATTCTTCATTTTCTACTCCTTTTTGGTTTTTACTTGTGACGGTTTTAGTAGGTTTCAATCGACGTTTGATTTTCCAAACACTTGCTCCCATAGCCGGTAGGGTAAAGGTCAAGGTCTGCTCATAATCTTTCCATAGTCCTTCTTGCGTTTGAACAGTTTGATTATGTTCTTTCCAAACGCCTCCCCACTCTTCTAACTCAGTATTCCAGACTTCTTCGTAAATCCCTGCAACAGGAAGTCCGATTGTAAAATCTTTTCGTTCAACAGGTGCCATATTAAAGACGCAGACTAGCATGTCGTCCTTCTTACCTTTACGGATAAAGGAAAGAACACTCTGGTCTCGATTATCCGCATCAATAATTTCAATACCATCATAGCTGGTATCGATTTCCCACAGACAGCGGTGGTCTTTATAAAACTGGTTTAGCTGAGAAGTGAAATACTTCATCTTAGCATTCATTGGATCTTCTAGATTAGACCATTCCAACTGTTCTTCAGATTTCCATTCTAGAAATTGCCCATATTCACTACCCATGAAGAGCAATTTTTTACCTGGGTGACAAATTTGGTAAGTGTAAAGATTGCGCAAGCCTGCGAATTGATTGTAACGATCTCCCCACATCTTGTGCATCATACTCTTCTTACCATGAACCACTTCGTCATGTGAGAATGGTAGGAGATAATTCTCCTTGAAGACATACATAAAGCTGAAAGTCACTAGGTTAAAGTCATACTTACGATAAATCGGATCTTCTTCGTAGAAACGGAGGATGTCATTCATCCAACCCATATTCCATTTGTAGTCGAAGCCAAGACCATCTGAATCCTTGGTGTCAGTAATCTGTGTTGCAGATGAGCTTTCTTCTGCAATCATCATCACATCTGGATGAGCTTGTTTAATGACTTCATTCAAACGTTTTAAGAAATAATATCCCTCGTAGTTGAGATTGCCCCCATCTTTATTAGGCGTCCATGGAGCATCGTCGTAATCAAGATAAAGCATGTTGCTAACCGCATCCACACGAATACCATCTAAATGATAAAAATCAATCCAAAACTTAATACTAGAAATC
>CAURHZ010000209.1:0-3617 GCA_963524345.1 uncultured Streptococcus sp. | reverse complement strand
CGACTAGATTTTTCAGAGATTTCTGTTGCTTGACCACCCATAACACCTGCAAGAGCTACTGGCTTGTCTGCGACAGTGATGACTAAGTCATTCACGTCCAAATCACGTTCTTCACCATCCAAGGTCACCAATTTTTCACCAGCACGCGCTTCACGTACACGGATGTCAGTCCCTTCAAAGGTATCCAAGTCAAAGGCGTGCATTGGTTGACCAAAGTAGAGCAGGATGTAGTTGGTCACGTCCACCACGTTGTTAATGGGACGGATACCTTCATTCATAAGGAGGTTTTGCAACCATTGTGGACTTGGTGCGATAGTCACATTGTCCAAGATACGAGCTGCATAATAAGGCGCCTTGTCTGTTTCAATACCTACAGAAAGGGCATCTGCTGCAGCTTGGTCCGTTTCTGAAAGAGTGAATTCTTTAAAGTTGACTGTCTTGTCATAGATGGCTGCCACTTCGTGAGCCACTCCACGCATAGAAAGGGCATCCGCACGGTTTGGTGTGATAGAAAGTTCGATAATTTCATCATCCAAGTCTAGGTAAGAGAAGACTTCCTCACCTGGAACGGCATTTTCTGGCAAGATTTGGATACCATCTGCGAATTCCTTAGGTACAACTGAGTCAGAAATTCCCAATTCACCAAGTGAACAGATCATCCCAAGTGACTCCAAACCACGGATTTTCCCTTTTTTGATCTTGTAATTGTCAGCGATACGAGCTCCCGGAAGTGCCACCATAACCTTAATACCAGCACGCACATTTGGTGCTCCACAGACGATTTGACGAGCTTCTTCTTCGCCAACGTTAACCTGACAAACATGGAGGTGAGTTTCTGGCACATCTTCACAAGACAAGACCTCACCGACGACAATTTTTGAGAGACCAGCAGCTGGTGATTCGACACCCTCTACCTCGATCCCTGTAGTTGACATTTTTTCAGCCAACTCTTGTGATGGCACATCAATGTCCACCAATTCTTTTAACCATTTATAAGATACAAGCATAATTTATTTCTCCAGAATGACAGTTGTCACTCTAGTTATTTTCCTTTCCTATCATTTCAATAGAAGAATCCTCTTCTTACCTTAATTTCTTTTTCAGTAACCAATCCGTATCTACTTTTTGACCAACCATAAAATGATGTTGGCTAAATTTTTCAAAACCATATCGATTATAAAATGCTTGAGCTTTTGTATTATGCTCCCAAACACCTAGCCAAGCCCAAGAAAAACTATTTTTTGTAGCAAGTTCAAGAGCGAATCCAAACAATTGCTTACCTAGTCCAAATCCTTGGAATTTTTGTAGCACATAGAGGCGTTGAATTTCAAAAGCATCCTCTAATTCTCTCTCAGTCTGAGCACTTCCCCAGTTGACTTTGAGAAAACCAGCTATCTCCTCTTCATGCATAATGAAATAGGTTTCGGATTCTGGATTTTCCAACTCAGTTGACAAAACTCTCAGACTATAAGCCTCTTCAAAGTATTCCTGTAACTGCTCTTCCGTATTATCATGAGCAAATGTTTCACGAAAGGTTTGTTTGGCTATTTTAGCCAACACCTCAACATCTGCCATTTCTACTTTTCTAATCATTATTTAAACTGTTCTGAGAAGCGGACATCTCCTTGATAGAATCCACGGATATCGTTGATTCCGTAACGGAGCATAGCTACACGCTCTTGTCCAAGACCAAAGGCAAATCCAGAGTAAACCGTCGCATCGATACCACTCATTTCAAGGACACGTGGGTGAACCATACCGGCTCCCATGATTTCGATCCAACCAGTTTTCTTACATACGTTACAGCCTTCTCCACCACACTTGAAGCAAGAAACATCCACCTCAACAGATGGCTCTGTGAATGGGAAGTAAGATGGACGCAGACGGATCTGACGCTCTTCACCGAACATTTTTTGCACAATCAACTGAAGGGTTCCTTGAAGGTCTGCCATAGAAATATTTTTTCCAACAACCAAACCTTCGATTTGGTGGAACTGGTGACTGTGAGTCGCATCGTCTGTGTCACGACGGAACACACGACCTGGCGAGATCATTTTCAAAGGACCTTTAGAGAAATCATGAGCATCCATAGCACGCGCCTGAACTGGAGACGTGTGAGTACGGAGTAAGATTTCTTCTGTGATATAGAATGTGTCCTGCATATCACGGGCTGGATGATCTTTTGGAAGGTTCATACGTTCAAAGTTATAGTAGTCTTGCTCTACTTCAAAACCATCCACGACTTGGTACCCCATCCCGATGAAAATATCTTCGATTTCTTCACTGGTTTGTGTAAGGACATGACGGTGACCAGTCGCAACTGGACGACCTGGAAGCGTCACATCGATACTCTCACTTGCTAATTGAGCTGCAACTTTTTTTTCTTCCAAGAACTTAGCTGTTTCTTCAAAGGCTGCCGTCAAAACATCACGAGCTTCATTGACATGTTTCCCGATAATTGGACGCATTTCAGCAGAGACATCTTTCATCCCTTTGAGGATTTCCGTAAGTGACCCTTTTTTACCAAGGACAGAAACACGCAATTCTTGCATCTCTTTTTCATTTTCAGCAGTAATCTGCTTCAAGCTAGCCAGCGTTTCTTCACGAAGCGCTTTTAATTGTTCTTCAATAGTTGACATAATTCCTCCATCAGTCGCTCGTAGATAAAAAGAAAACCACATGCCAAAAACTCCACTCGGAGCGTTGACACGCGGTACCATCCGTTTTCATCTGACCAGTCAGACCTTCATTTCTAAATCCATGCGCAAGTGAATTCGCCCAGCTTTCATATAAAGAGCTTTCAGTCACGGCTCTCCTCCCTGATATACTTCCCTTGAGTTACTAGTCTTGCAGATTTCTATTCAATTACTACTTAGTTTATCAGATTTTTAGTTAAAAAACAAGTTAGATTAGACTAATTTCAGTATAAAACTCGTTCCTTTTTCCGTTGCTCCATCTTCCACAAATCCAAGCGACTTGAAACACCTCCTAGAAGCATGATTGTAGGTGTAGATTTCCTTGACTTTCAATTCTTTCCATCCTTTTACTCGAGCCAATTCAATCAAAGTACTTAGAACCTTTTTCCCAATCCCTCGATGTTGGTAAGCGGGATTCCCAATCACAATGGGGAGATTATCCTGAGATAGTGTAACATCCCCAATTGGAAACCATTCTCCCTTCTCCTTGACTTCAATCCAAAAAAGCTCACCATGCTGATCCAAATAAGAATACATAGCTTCCAAGGACGCTGGACTGTAAGGTCTCTTCACACCATCTACGAGGTGAACCAAGTTCACATCCTGATACCAAGCAAAAGCTTCTTCACAATGATTGACCTTATAATAAGGAACAAGACGCAGTGCATTATCTATTTGTAAAATCCGTTTCATCTGCTTTCCTTTTCAACAAAATAGTTGCTGCTTGATTAAAACCAGCACACCAGTTATACCATTTTGCTTCATACTCATCTTGAGCTAAGATATGATTTTTTAAATCCAGAACAGAGTAAACCTTTCTTTCCTCACAAGCTTGCGCATAGAGATGATATAGTTCATCACTGCCGTCTCTATCAAACTCAGCAGAAATCGTATCCCGACCTGCCAATAAAGCCTGATAAG
>CAURHZ010000208.1:0-3618 GCA_963524345.1 uncultured Streptococcus sp. | reverse complement strand
CCGCATCTTTTTCTTCTTTCGTTGCGTTTGGAGTACCTTCAAGTGCTGTTAATTTAGCTTTTTTAGCCTTATCAATTTCTAATTTAGCTTGAGCTTTTTGAAGCAACAAAGTCTGGGCGTTAATATCTGCTTGATTTTTTCGATTCGCTATTTCTACATTGTTAGTTTCTTCATTCAATATTTCTTGAGCCTTAGCTAATTCTGCTTGATAACCAGCCCAAGCTTCAGGTGTATAATCACTTTGATTTAAAGTTGTTGCCTTAGCAGCTTCTGCTTGTAGGTCATCTTTATACATATTAATTTTAACTGTTTGTTGTGCAACTGTATCACTACCTGTTTTTTTAGTCCCGTTATCAATCAGATTTCCTGAAGTTTGATAAGAAACTGTTCCCTCCAATTGTTTTTCAATTGGTTTGGTAGTTGGCAAACTAAAAGTATACGTTAAAGTCTGTTCTCGTTTAGGGTCCAAATTGTTAAAACCAAGAGTCAAACTAGTTCCATTTAGTTGGGCCGAGCTTGTACCTGTTGTTCCCACTAATGTTGCACCTTCTGGCAACTCAACTCTATACTGATTATTTGTAGAAGTTGAGAATCCTTTATTAACAACTTTTACAGTCACAGTAGTATCCACAGTAGTAGAAGTAGCAGAAGTAGCTGTAGATTCATAAGTAGTCTTCACAACTTCAGATACAAGATAAGAACCGCTAGCCACACGAACATTACTTACAACTCCTCCTGCATTCTCATTAGATGATATAGCTGGTTTATTGAAACTACTATCATAGCTATGATTTTCTGTACTTCTATTAAGAGCTGTTTCAAATTGAAGTCTTAATTTTGTTAAGCCTTCAGGAACATTTACAAGAACGGACATTTCTCCCATCGGAGTACCAGCATAACCTTTTTCATACCGACCTAGTACAGCTCCTGTTTCTGGATTTTTAACAACTAGTCTTGCTCCATTATTACCACTATTTATATTTACTGTTGTCCCTCTCCAAGTTACCTTAACTTCTTGGCCACCCACTACATCAATATCTTGATAAATAGGACCAAATTCAGGTTTTGGACTGCCACTCCACGATTCTCTTCCTGGATATACTGCTAAAACAGCTCCTATTCCAGAACCTCTGTCACCCGGAAAAGCATCTCCATATTGAGATGCTTTCGCAGTCCAAATAAGAGGAACTGTTGTTGTTGTTGAATTAACAGGTTTCCATCCTGTTAATTTACTTATATCGTTCTTGACAGTAATAGGATCTGATTTTGCAGTTGGAAGTACTGCTCCTTGGCTAGTATCATTAAAATTACCATTTACAATAGCTACATTTGTTGCATTCGTAGCTAGGGGATCTGTGCTTGTTACAGTGCTAGGAGTTGAATCTGTACGGAATGGGTTATTTATATCCAACGCTTTCCCATTACGTTCATCTCTAGAACCTGAGTTTGCAATAGAATTAGACTCCAAAGTCTTCTCTGCGCTGGTAAGTTTTTTACCTTCACTTTCCTTCTCAGTTGTATTATCTAATGGTTGTTCTTTTTTCTTTTCAGATTTTGTTTGCAATTTTGATGTCGCTGTAATTAACTTTCTATATGCTGCAGTTAATTCAGTTTGAGTTGTTGCAGTGCTTAAAACAGTTCTTGATTCGTCTAAGATAGTTCTAAGATTATTAACGCTTTCTTCTGTCTTAGTAGCATATGTTCCTTTAGCAAACTTGCCATCAATCTCTTTGATTAAATCTGTTAATTCTTTCTTATCTAGAGTCTCCACCTTCTGGGGTGCTGATTCTGGAGAGGGACTATTTTCAACTGTTGAAGGTTGAGTATTTGTCTCTACTGTTGCAGCAGGACTAGTGGCTACTGTATTACCTTCATAGTTACCATTCTGGGCATTCAGTTCTTTAGGTTGCGGTGCTAGTGTCTCCCCATTAGTTGAAGGCACGCTTTGCTCTGCAGCATATACTCCTCCATTTCCTAAAAACATGAAAAACGCAGCTACTGCGACACTAGCTGCACCAAAGCTGACTTTACGAATAGAAAAACGTAATTGCTTTTCACGATCGTGTTTACCTTTATGAAACATCTAAATTTCCTCCAAAATAAATATTTGTATCTAACTAGATTACACTATTATCCCAATAATTCAATATCCCTTTTTCATCTTTTTAAACCTATTTAATATTTCACGAATATATATATATATATATATTCATAGAAATGAGGTTTTTCCTTGAATTTATAGCTTTAATTGAATAAAAATTATTTATTCAGAAATATTAAATTTTTATAACATTTTAAATTACATAAATATTTATCCTATTAGATAGTATTGCTAATACTTGACCATCCGTCAATCCACTTTAATCCGAGTCACGTTGGTTAATAATTTATATATGTTTCATTCTTTCTTAGTTAATTTTTTCACTCCAATCAATTCAAATATTCCATGAAAGAACTTTCACAAAAAAAGAGCACGAGCCAAAACTACGTTCTCCTTAAAATGATAAAACATTACTATCAAAGTAAAAAAGATGACTTACTGAACCTGTAAGCCACCTAGTCAGTCGGTTTATTCTGGTGTCTGCCACCGCTTGGCCCTTACGTCCAAGATTGCTTTCGGATTTTGTTCTGGTGTCCGCCACCGCTTGGCCCTTATATCCAAGATTACTATCAGATTGACCATGAGCCGACCACTCATCTACACCATTATTCTAACGAATATGAGCTACAAATACAAGAGAAAAACTTATTTTGGATTTATACACTATAGAAAACATACACTATCTTTAGATTGAACTTTTGTTCAAAATAAACTATAATGAATTTAAGTAGAAAGAGGAGATAGAACAAATGGCTACAATCAGTTTAACACGTTATATAAAACTAACAAACGAAGATGCTCTAAAAATTCTTAATCATAAACCATCTAAAAAGCTACAAGCAGTCTTGAAATCTATTGAATCACAAGACGCTACCGCTCCAACGAAAAATAAACTCATTTCAAAGTATCTGTAAGATGACAATTCAAGTAACACCACTTAAGTAATATCTTGAAAATATTCAAGTGCTGGCTCCTGATAAAACTGAGAAACAAGTTCAGGAGCTATTTAAAACTATCATTTTAGAAAATGTTAATTTCAAAGATAATGAAGAGATGTTGATTTATCTATCTGATAAAGCTCCCAATTTTGAAAAACAACATCGTTCTCGTAATTTTATCGTTGAAGAAACTGAAACAAATAACATCATAGGATTCTTTAGTTTATCTCTCAAAGTTGTTGATATTTCTGATTTAGAGAAATCCTTAAAAAAGAAACTCGTCCTAAAAGGGAAAAGTCCCAAAAATATTGATTATCTCCCTGTGTTACTTATCGGTCAATTCGGCAAAAACACAAAGCTAAATAAACTATCAGGACAAGAGTTATTTGAAATTGTAATTCAAAAAATTGAAGAATTTCGAGCAATTGTAGGAACTCAGATGGTATTTTTAGATAGTATCAATCATCCTAAAGTCATTCAATTTTATGAACAGTTCGGATTTGTTGCTTACAGTCAATTGATTAAAGACGATCATCAAGTAAGTTATCAGCCTATGGCATTAAATATGTCACTCTATAA
>CAURHZ010000207.1:0-3637 GCA_963524345.1 uncultured Streptococcus sp. | reverse complement strand
ACTCCAACTCTTTCATGCCCAGAGCTAAGATTGAGTACGGAGAATAAATCGCTTATGTTTCATCTTCACGGTAGAGTTTAAAATCCTGTATGGTATCAAGATTCTTCTTAACCAGCGCT
This sequence comes from uncultured Streptococcus sp., assembly GCA_963524345.1. Classification (GTDB taxonomy): domain Bacteria; phylum Bacillota; class Bacilli; order Lactobacillales; family Streptococcaceae; genus Streptococcus. Next base: position 3,518 of record CAURHZ010000207.1, on the reverse strand, counting down.
AATCCAACCTTCTTTGCCAGACGGATAACTTGCCTGCCCAGAGCATCTCTCCACTTGTAGAGGATTCCCTGATGCGGTTTCCAGCCTCCTAGATAAGCCGGAGTGGTCGTACGACTCTCTATCGCTACTGGACTTGGAATGGTCGTAATCCAGGGAATGTCCAAACGATCTGCTAAAACTCCAGCAGGGGCGGTTACAAAATCTGCAATAATCAAGTCTGGTTGTCCTTCAGAGTCCCAAATTCGATTTATCTCGTTGAAAACTTCAGGAATCAGTTTGCTATTAGCCCTTAATTGTTGGTACATGATAAAGAGATTTGCTTGCTTGGCTGTATTGGCTATATCTTCCATGACTGTCGGACGGTCAGGAAACAAGGCAAGGCATTCGAAACCAATCTGCTCGACCAATTCCTTTTTTTGAAAACCTGTGATGACTCGAACCTGAAAACGAGGATCCTCTAGCAAGGGCTTGACCAAAGTTAAAGTCGGAAATAAATGACCACTAAAGGGGACGCTAATCACATCGATTTTTATCACTTTGTCTAATCCAGTCATAGATGATTCCTTTCACATCTTCTCTGTATTCATAGCTATAATGATTCGTATCCACTTGGATATCCGCTGAATGGCGGTCCAAAATTCGTGAATAAGGATCTTTTTTGCCTTTGATAACCAATACCTCTACCTCCTTTTGACTCAAGAGAAGCTGGGAAACAGGGCCAAGCGCTATTACGCGCAACCTTGGCAAAGATACCTCCTTCCCTACACTTCTAAGCCACTGCGTCAGCATATTGACCCCTGAACTCTTACAAACAAGAACCACCTCCTGCACTTCCAGCAAGGGAGACAAGTGTTGTTGTAAGAGCTTTTGAAAGCGAGGGTTCAAAATCGTATGCCAATAGTAGATGATATTGGATGAAGAAGCTGACAAGAGGGATACTTGAGGAAACTTTATATGTTCAAAATCTTGATTGAAGGGGAAATTACTCTCTACTACTCTATAACCTGATGGACAAATCTCATGGAGGAGGTCTTGTTGTCCTGCTGTCAGTCCAGCACAGGAGTAGTCACTGCTCCCACTGAGAAAGAGGACCAAGCGATTAGAGTCTAGCATGGTCTGATCAAGAGATAAATCAGACAAGCGATCTAGATAGGACTTCATCTTACTCATAACGAATCTTTCCGTCCGTCACACGAATCTTCCGCCCCCGCCAATTAATCACAGGAGGAGTCAATAGAACATAGACAAACAACCAAGGAAGCAGGAGATCATTCAGCACTTCATAGATGACTTCATCCAAGTGTAGGCGATTGGATAGAATGCTTTGCCGATAGAGGAGCATCCATACTGCCTTGAAGACCAGTAAGCTTAAGGCTAGAAGAAGATAAGGCCATCCTAAAATGAAACTTAGGATCAAACCTGGAAGAGGTAGAAAACTCGGTAAACCTATGAGACTAAACAGCTTCCAGTCCAGGTGTTCCTTGAGATAGATAGAGCTAAAGAGAAGCCAACGCTTCAGCTGGAGCAAATATTGCTTGGCATCCTTGATAGTCGTTCGAACATTACAGGTGACCCGTGTTTGGATAATGGATACCCCTTTACTCCTTAAAAAATCAGCCACGGCTAAATCATCACATAGATAATCCTTAATCGCTGTGAAGAGCTTCTGGCCTTTTGCAAGTTCTACCGGTAGGATATAGAACATCCCGTTGATGGAGTGATTCGCCTCAACTTCTGCCATGGTAAAATAGGTAATAAAAGAATTGCCATTTACAAATGCTGCGACCAGCTTAGACCAGAAATTGCTTCTCTCCTGGTTATAAGGAATACCTGTCAGAATGACCTCTTGACCCAGATGGGCAGTTAGCTCACCCATTTTAGAAAAATCAATGACACTATCATCGTCCAAAACAATCAGATAAGGCCGGGTCAGCTCCTCTACAACCTGCTCAATCTTGTAACTCTTGGGATTAATCCCCTGAGGGACGTCTTCAATGAGAAAAATTCGAATGCGGTGGGCAAAGGATGCGTCTTGACAAATCCGATCTGCTACTCGCTGGGCTTCTATATCAGACTGATCAATCAACCAGTAGAATTCTACTGCTTCAGTTTGCTGGAGATTGGCCCGCAAATCACTTTCTAAACGAGGATCCCCTGAGAGGATGGGTTGGACCACCGTAAAAAGCTCTTCTGGGAAGTCCGCAATATGAGCCTGACCTCTTTTATAATAAGTGAAGGACAGCAACCAACGGATGAGAAATAAGAAAAGATAAGTAACGGCTAAAAATATAAATATGAATTTCATCTATTCAGTCCCTTTTTTAAATATATAGCAAGGAGACGGATGATCCACCTTTGGGGAAGCAGGCGACCTAGCCAAACTAGCAAGCGATAGCGAAGGCCGATAACAGCATAGGAAGTATCCCTTTCTATGAATCGGATCAACTGCTGAGCAGCTTTCTCAGGCTTCATCTGCAAGCTACCACCTCCCAATGCTTCTACTAGTTTGGGAGGAAAAATAGCTGTTTGGACTGGTCCAAGAATATAGAGACCTAGCTGGACCTGGGAATCTGATTGCCTCAGTTCCTCCTGGAGAGCAAGAGTGTAGGTCTGCAAGGCAGCCTTGCTAGCACTGTAGGCTGCTAGATAGGGATGAGGAAAAAGAGCTGCCAACGAAGACAGCTGGACCAGCTTGATCTTCTGATTCTTTTGCACCACCTGCTTGATTAGCTGGACTGGACTATGGTAGTTGACCTGCCAGAGGTCTTGCTCACTGGCTGAATCAAGGTCACATCCTAGGGAAAAATAGGCTAGTCCCGCACAATTGACGAGAAGATCAGCATCTAGACTCTCTACAAAAGCTTCTAGAGCCACTTGATCTAGCATATCTAATGTTAGGATTGAAAGCTGCGCCTTACTCCCAGTTAGTTCTTTTTGGACTTGGGAGAGTTTGTCAGCATCTCGACCGACTAAGATCAGATGCTCCAAACGTTGTGCCAGTTCTTTCGCTAGCTGCCGGCCAATCCCTCCTGTAGCGCCTAAAATGATTGCTTTTTTTATAGTATCTTCTATCTTCATAGCTCTAGTGTACCAAATTTCAACCAGTTAGAAAACTCTTACTACCATTCTCCAGCTTTACAGTTCAACCCCTACTTGTCAAAAAGGTCTCTAACGTAAAAATAGAGTCCTTTTGTCTTTTGTCTATTTCCCAACCGTACTTCAATAACTACTAGCTATTAGGCGATCAAATAGGAAAGGTCGGTTCAATAAAACTACTGGAGCAGTGATGATTACAAATAGTACCAACATAAAAAAGTAAGGGCAAACAAGCAGAGGAACAAGAGTCTACCTGTAGCTTTATTAAACTCATTCATTATAGTCACTAGGCCCAATGGAATCAAGAAGAAATAGGTATCTCATAAGATTTCTCTTAGATCAGTATCCACTATAAAGCATCGACTAAGTCCATCAGTATTTCCATAGGTGTTTTTTTCCTACGACCATTAACAGTTTCGATG
>CAURHZ010000206.1:0-3661 GCA_963524345.1 uncultured Streptococcus sp. | reverse complement strand
GTATCTAATGCTTGATTTGTCGTTGCAGGATTTGGTCCATCATCAAAAGTCAAGGCTACTACTTTACGATTTTTCTTTTCATAATAAGCCTTATATAGCTCTGCATCCTTATCTAATAAATAAGAGGACTGAATAACTTCAAAGAAACTAGATACTGGCAAAGCAATCTCGTCTAGATTTTCAACTGACTGACTTGGATAAAGGATAATCTGACTATCCTTGTAATCAAAATTCCATGCAGACAAGTCTTGGTCAGAGAAGCCTTTAACAACTTGATCAATCTTTTCTTGCTCCACTTTCTTATCCTGTAAGAAAGTGGTGATTTCTTTTAACAACTGCTCTTTGGCTTTACTAGGATCTGAAAATAATTGATCCAGTGTAAAAGGTTTACCATCTTCTGTCAAATGTACTTTTGCCAGACTAGTTTTTTCAGTCTCTTCAACTTTTGACGAAGTTAAATCATAGACTTGTTTCATCACACTTCGGTTGACAATCCCTTTTAAAGTCGAATCCTGTTTCTCCGTATAATAAAAAACCAGATTTTCCTTGTCTTCCAGATTTTCCTTAATATCCTGTGTCATGATTTCTTTTACAGATAAAATCACTTGCTCCCCTTGGAGAGGATAATAGGCAATTACTTCTGCTTGTCCCTTACGAAAATGATCCTTCTGATTTCCCTCACTCAATTGATTATCTTTATCATTTTTTAAAGACTCAATTTTTTGTTCGAAACTTTGCTTTGTATATACTTTGTATCCAATCATTGAACCAAGGACGCAAATACTTACTGAAAAGATAGCTACCAGGGCTATTAAACCGATTCTCTTTTTATCGTGCTCAACACGCTTTGCTCTACTTTTATCCATAGAACCATCATATCAAATTCAAGCTATAATTTCAATGAGAAATAAGTACTATCACTCGTTTTGAACAAAAAATAGACTCCATAATATCTATAGGGGATTTACCCACTACAAATATTACAGAGGCTTTTATTATGTTAGAAACGAATCGTCTCACGTGTTTTTTCGTATGAAGTGACAAAACGGTTGGTTACACCTGGTTCTGCAACTTCCAAAGCTTGCGAAATCTTATCAAATGAAGCATGATAATCAAATTCTTTTTCAAAAATTTCTAATGATTCATTAAAAGCTTCTTGAATTCGTTCATCAAATGAGCGGTAACGGTTCGAATACTGTAGCAATTGTTCTGTCAATGTTGCATATTGAACAATATTATATGTTTCTTCTTCAAGTGCTTCCATATCATTTGTTGTAATTTCAAGCATACGGTTCACAGCTTCGATATTGACCTGGGCTTCTTCTAGTTCCGCCATCAACTCTTCTGTATGGTTACTTGCTGTAAAGAACAACTGTAAGAAATTCTGAGGGATACCTGGAAGATTGCGTTTTTCCATATATCTCTTAATGGTATGAAGACGATTGACATAAACATTTGCCTTCTGGCGAGCATTGATGTCATCTTTTTCAATCTGAGCAAGACGTTGACTAACCGCAACCTGTTCATCTTCAATTTCTTTCAAAGTCGCTTGTAAGTTTTCCAAACGTTCTTCAAGTAATGAATAAGGTTCAGAATGCTCCTCTTGTTCAGAAGTTAATTCCAATACAGATTCTTCCAGAGATTCTAACTCAGCTTGTAATCTGTGTACATGACTAACATCCGTTTCAGAAAGCAGGTAGTTATTACTTAATCGTTGAATATCTTCTACTAAAACAGCATTACTATCTTTCATGTGTTTCAAATATGTAGGAAGGGTTGCAACTAAGCCTTCTACTACTTTTTGAGCAGCAATTTCTCGTGTAAAGATATCATAGAGTGCATTGATTTCTTCTTGAACTTGAGTATTTTCGTACTCAGCATTATCCAACTCTAATTGAGCAACATTTTCGTGGTTTTTCTTCAAAGCTTCATAAAGCAATTGGAAGCGAGACTCAATGTCCGTCTCAGCAAAATGATAGTTAGCGTCTAAAAGCTTACGGTAACCATCCTCCAAATCTTCCAATTGATCAGGTAACTCTTTAGATAATGTTTTTACAATTGCTGGCAGGCGGTCAACAATATGACTCAAAGCCAAGATATGATTCTCAGCATTATCCAAAATCACAGCAGCTTCTACTGGGTCACCTGAGGTATTCAAAGTAACAAACTGAGAAAACTCTGATTGGATATTTTCCAATTGTTTTTCGATTTCAGACAAACCTTGGCCATATTCTTCAGAATGATCAGCAACTCGGTGTTGTAACTCTTCAAACAAGTCCAAGGTATGAAGAACACGTCCACTATTTTTAGATTCTTGTTTCTCCAAATCTGCCAAGGCATTGCGAATTGCCGCAATATCTTCTTCAATCAAGGTAATTTGGCTCTCGATTTGGTCAATTTGATGACTAGCCTTAAAAAAACGGAATGAATTGTTATAACCTTCTGCCTCGAAAAGATTATTTTCGATATCGGCAAAAGAGTTAAGAGATAGGTCAACCCATTTTTGGTTCCATTCACGGAAAGTCACTTGACTTTGTCCAATCAAGTGCATATTTTTTACAGCTTCAACTTCATCATTAACTGGAAGATTGTACAGCTCTTCTTTTTTCTCTTCTAAAATTGCTAATTTACTTTCATTGCGTTTTCGTACGTAGATTGCGATAGCATATGAAATCAGCAATATAATTGCAATTGCAATTATAAGATATACTACTAGACTACCAGACATATTAAACTCCTTTTTTACTTGAAACAATCGTAATGATTATATCATATTTTTTAGACCAAGGGAACTACTTCTCCCGATTTTTTAGACATCAAGTGTACTATAGACGGCATTTTCTTCGATAAATTCACGACGAGGTTCTACTCGATCCCCCATCAACATATCAAAGATTTTATCTGCTTCTGCAGCATCATCTACAGAAACTCTTGCCATTAAGCGATGTTCGGGATCCATGGTTGTTTCCCACAACTGGTGATCATCCATTTCACCCAAACCTTTATAACGCTGAATGGTTGGTTTGGCACGTCCTTCACTATGGCGGGCCAAGGCTTCTTGGAGTTTAATTTCTTGATCTGCTCCTGGCTGGATATATTCTTTAATCTCGCTGCCAACCTTGACACCATAGATTGGTGGTTGGGCAATATAAACATAACCAGCTTCTAGGATTGGTTTCATATAACGATAAATCAAGGTTAAAAGAAGGGTACGAATGTGGGCTCCATCGACATCAGCATCGGTCATCAAAACGAGTTTTTGGTAACGGGCTTTTGAAACATCAAATTCTGCGCCAAATCCAGTTCCCATAGCTGTAAAAAGACTACGAATTTCTTCGTTGGCTAGAATTTTATCCATGCTAGCTTTTTCAACGTTCAAGATTTTACCACGAATTGGCAAGATAGCTTGGAACTCACGGTTACGACCAGATTTGGCTGACCCACCCGCTGAGTCTCCTTCGACAATGAAGAGTTCTGTTTCAGCAGGATTGTTAGAAGAACAATCTGCTAGTTTACCTGGAAGGTTGGAAATTTCCAAACCAGATTTTTTACGAGTGACTTCACGCGCACGCTTAGCAGCCACACGAGCCTTAGCAGCCAAGATCCCTTTTTCCACGATACGTTTAGCAATCTGTGGATTTTCCATGAGGAAATCAGAGAA
>CAURHZ010000205.1:0-3669 GCA_963524345.1 uncultured Streptococcus sp. | reverse complement strand
AGCCCAGACTTTCCCCTAAAATACTAGCCGCAGCATAATCCCATGGTTGCAGATAAGTGACATAGGTCAACAAACGCCCTGACAAAATCTTGGCAAAACTAATAGCCGCACTCCCATAGACACGAACACCGAGCACTGCTCGACTCAAATCAGCCAAGCCCCATTCATTGGTTTCCAGCATACCACTATTCCCTGCAATGAGAAAATCTCCAAGTGGTTTAGTTTTAAAAGGAGCTAGGGGCTTATCATTTAGACAAACTGGAAAGGCTCCGCCACCGTGATAACAATCCCCTTTGACCACATCATAAATCAGCCCAAACTGCCCCTGACCATTTTCAAAATAAGCTACCATAACAGCAAAATCTTCCTGCTGGGCGACAAAATTATTGGTCCCATCAATGGGATCAATAACCCAAACCTTACCCTCTTGAACCGAGGCTCGCAGACAACCTTCTTCAGCACAAATCTTATCCTCAGGATAACGGGACAAAATCTCACCAACCAAGAGTTCCTGAACTTCCTTGTCCAGTTTGGTCACCAAATCTGTTGGAGAGGTCTTAGTCTCAATCTGCAAATCTTCCTGCATATGGTCAAGGATGTACTGGCCCGCCTTCTTAACAAGCTCTTTAGCAAATTCAAATTTACTTTCCAAGAGAAATCTTTCCTTCCCCTTTTTCCTTGGCAGCCTGAACTGCTCGGTAAAGCGAATAGCCACTAACTGTTTCAAATTCTCGTCCCAAACGTTTCTCTTCGCTCTTGCTTGGCACGACCTCCTTGAACCCCTTATAAGAGTCCAGTAACTTTTTAGCCTCTACCTTGCCTTCATAGGCAGCTTCAACATCATTAAAAAAAGAAAGCACTGAAGCAAGTTCTTCAGTGCTCCACGACAAATCTAGTGGGTAACTATACTGTTTGTTCATTAACTAATACCAGCTCTCATTCTTGCTTCTTTTAGTTCTTGCTTACGATAACTACGAGGGAGAAAAGCACGAATCTCATCTTCATTAAAACCGATCTGCATGCGTTTGGCATCGATAATAATCGGTCGACGCAAAAGACTAGGATACTGCTCAATTAAATGAAGCAATTCCGATACCGAGATACTCTCTACATCAATATTCAATTTTTGAAAAATTTTTGAACGAGTTGAAATGATGTCATCAGTACCATTTTCGGTCAAGGAAAGGATGTGTTGCAATTCTTTTCTTGTTAAAGGACTGGTCATAATATTGTGTTCCTCAAAGGGAACCTTATGTTTTTCTAACCAGGCCTTTGCCTTACGACATGAAGTACAGCTCGGTGATAGAAATAGTGTAATCATGCTTTTCTCTTCTTATCTATACTTTGCTAATTCTATTATACAAAAAAATAAAGCGCTTGACTAGAGATTTTTAGAAAAAAAGCCTATTTTTTCAAGAAAAATAGACTGTTTGCGAACGATTGAGGTAAGGTAGATTTAGTTAATTCACTCTTGACAATAGTTTCGAATCACACACCTAACTTATTTACTCAAAATAAGAACATCTTTAGTATTATTTCCTACGACTTTTCAGGTACAGAAAAACAAAGAAGCTTTCATAGAGGGCAAAAAAGAGAAGGAAGGCATGAAGGAAGAAGGTCTCTGGCAAAATCAGAATCACTGGATCCTTGGCTGGATCAAAAAGCCAGGTATCATCTCCCACAAAGAGAATTTGATGGAACAGAGTAAAGAATTGGTCAAAACCAATCAACACTCCCCCAAGACCAATCAGCAAAGGCAAAACTACTAGAGCTAGGAGACTTTTACAAAAGAGAGACAAGAAGCCTTTTTTCACAATCTTATTGGCAAAGACATAGAAACTTGGTAAAGTCACTAGAGCAACCAGCTGAACTAGGTGAAAGAGGTCCTTAACCACTGCAAAATGGTGCAAACCATCCGCTGACGAACGAAAATCTGGCATCTGCAAGACCTGACTAAAAGGATTGGTCAGGTAATTCATCAAGATATGAAAGTTGTACTGAATAGTTTCTGGTTTTAGATAGACTCGATCCGTTAAGTTCAGCCACTGAATTTCCAGCGGATAGAAAATCCAAGCCAGATAGATGGTCAGAAGGATTGAGAGGGAGAGGAGAAAGAGCATAGAGCCCCAAAAGATCAGTTTAGTTTTCATCAAAATCCCACTCCGCAAGGCTAGAAACTACATGAGTCGGTGCGATTGGTAGGTCTGCTACTTCTTCTGCCTTGGTAAAACCTGTCGTCACCAAGAGCGTTGGAATGCCATTGTCAATCCCAGCTCGAATATCAGTTAGGTAGTTATCCCCGACCATGATTAATTCTTCACGTTCCAAACCTAAGTGCTCAACCGCCTTGTCCATAATGATGGCATTTGGTTTTCCGATATAAACAGGCTTCACTCGTGTTGCCACTTCAAGAAGGGTAATCAGTGAACCAGCACCAGGCAAAAGACCGCGTTCTGTCGGGATATTGAGGTCAGGGTTGGTTCCGATAAAGTGAGCACCCTTTTGAATCGCAAGAGTTGCTGTGGCAAATTTTTCATAGTCGACTTGCCAGTCCAGACCTACTACCACATAGGCAGGATTATCCTTGTCTTCCACATAACCAGCCGCCTTGATGGCTTCCTTGAGCCCTGCTTCTCCGATGACATAGACCGTCTTTTCAAGCCCCAAGTCGTTCATATAGTCGATCGTTGCCAAAGTCGCTGTGTAGACAGTCGATAGGGGCGTATCGATATTAAAATTCTGAGCCAACATCTCCTGAACACTCTTAGGAGTACGGGTTGTATTATTTGTTACAAAGAGGTAGGGAATATCACGCTTTTGCAATTCGTGAACAAAAGCCTCTCCTGCTGGGATTCTGTCTTTCCCCTTATAAATGGTTCCGTCTAAATCAATTAAATAGCCTTTATATTTCATCTATTTTCCCCTAATCCTTTTTTATTTCTTGCCAAGTGATGATAGCTTGTGCATTGGTAGCCCCGTCGCTTGTAATCTCATGTTTGCTTTCCAGTTCAGACCGTTCAACAGCCGATGTAATCACCCCACCTGGTCGGACTTCCTTGACATACTTGAGGTTGATTTTCTTGGGAATGTAGTGAGTCAAAAAGTTCGCTCCCATGACCTCAAAAATCCAGTCCAGGTATTTACTGTTATTGACATGACCATTCATATCCAAATCGTAAAAACGGACATGGTAATCCTTGCTGATTGGTTCGTTCAAGGACTCATACTTTGGCCCACGGATGAGCTTTTTATCAAAATCAGACTGGTAAGGAGCTACAATCTCAGGTTCAACAGCATGGACTTTTCGACTATCTCGATCCATGAGAACAAAGGTCGCCATCATGTGGATAAGGTCCTGACCTGCTTGATCATAAATGGTAAAGCGACGATAGCAAAATAGTCGATTATAGCTCAGAGCTTCCGTTTCAATAGTAATTTCTTCCGCAAAACGAGGCAAACGAACTACCTCAATATCATAGTCTGTGATAATCCAGACCAGATTATGCTCTTCAAAAATGGCCTTATCACTAACTCCCAGCTCAATCGACTGCATCCCTGAAACTTGCAGGGATAGCAAAATCACATCTGGAAGCTTGATATGACCGTTCATATCAGCCATATCAAAAGGAATTTTCATTTTCATTTGATAAGTTAAGCCCATCATCCTAC
>CAURHZ010000204.1:0-3677 GCA_963524345.1 uncultured Streptococcus sp. | reverse complement strand
CAAGAGATTGCCAGAAACTGGTGAAAAGCAGTCAGAAACAGCTATTTTCTTGGCAGGTGTTAGCTTGGCCTTGTCAGCAGCCCTATTAACTGCAAAACGAAAAGAGGATTAGTTTGTGCGTCTAATGCTATCCTATTGGTATAGCTTGGTCGATAATAAAAAATCACATCGATAAATGAGTCGAATAGATGGAGAGGACCGATTAGGCCTCTCCGTCTTTACTAGTAAAAATGGAATCGTTTACTTTAGTGTTTGGACGAAAGGAGATAAGACAAAGATGGATAAAAATTTTTTCAATAAACGTTGTCATTACAGTATTCGTAAATTCGCTATTGGAGTAGCTTCTGTTATGATTGGTGCCAGTATCTTTGGTGTTAATCTAGTAGAGGCTGCAGAAACAGGTAATGTGGGAGATAAAGAGAGAACTATAACTCAAGCTCAGCCATTGGAAAAGTTACCTGATGAACTTGCAGCAGTTTTGAAGAAAGCGGAAGAAAATGCTGGGAAGGAAACTAGCTCGACAGTTGGAAATGGAGAAACTACAGGAACGATTGGCTCTACCGATTCGACAAATAATCTTAAACCAGCTGAAGCACCTGGAATTCCAGAGAATGAAACAAAGCCGTCTGAAACTATGAGTGGAGGACAAAATGATAAAGAAATCTCTAAAACTACACCTGAAACTCCAAAAGTAGATCAAACAGGTGATGGAACAGTTGAATTGGCAGATCAATTCACTGCAAGTAAACCAGCTAGCGAAGACAGTATTGCAGCTGCCAGCAAGAGCGTAGATTATCTCAAGAAAGAGTACAAGGTCTTCCCAACTCCACAAAAAGTGACTTATGGAGAAGGAGTGACAGCTCTTCGTAAGCAAGTCAATCTAGTTATGGGAGATCAACTCGATATCTATACTCGTAATCGCTTGAAGAGTGTCTTGCAGGACAATCAAGTATCTTACAAAACTAGTAAAATGGCAGTTTCTGGAGCAACTAATATCTATCTGGGAGTGCATGGACAAGGTTCACAAGCAGAGCAAAATATGTCCAAGGTTTCAGCAGGTCTCTTTGACAAAATTGATGCTTATGCTCTGACCATTAAGGATAACTCAATTTCTATCGTCGGAAAAGACACAGATGCAGTCTTTTATGGTTTGACAACCTTGAAACACATGCTCAAGGAAAGTCAAGTGCCAGTCCTTCGCAATGTGACAGTGGAAGATTACGCTGAAATCAAGAACCGTGGTTTCATCGAAGGTTACTATGGAAATCCATGGTCTAATGCAGATCGTGCTGAACTCATGCGTTTTGGTGGCGATTTGAAATTAACTCAATACTTCTTCGCACCAAAAGATGATCCATACCACAACAAGAAATGGCGTGAACTTTACCCAGAAGAAAAACTGGCTGAAATCCGAGAACTTGCACGTGTCGGTAATCAAACGAAAACACGTTATGTTTGGACAATCCATCCATTCATGAACAACCGTATCCGCTTTGGTAATGAAGCGCATTACCAGGCTGACCTTGCAACCATAAAGGCTAAGTTTACTCAGTTGTTGGACGTGGGAGTGCGTGAATTTGGTGTGCTTGCAGATGATGCACCAAGCCCAGTTGGTGGTTACCATAGTTATGTTCGCTTGATGAAGGATATCACAAATTGGTTGACTGAAAAACAAACAACATACAGTGGTCTCCGTAAAGATATGATTTTTGTTCCTGCCTGGTACATGGGGCAAGGAACTGAAGCTGAACTTCGGACCTTGAATGAACATCTTCCTGAAAATGTCCATTTAACTCTTACTGGTGGAAAGGTCTGGGGGGCTGTTGACCAAACATTCTTAACGAACTTAAAGAAAAATTTAACAGAAGGTGGTAAGACTTATCGTCCAATTCAGTTCTGGATTAACTGGCCATGTAATGACAATACAAAACCCCACCTAATTCTTGGTGGTGGTGAAAAATTCTTACATCCAAATGTTGATTTATCACTTGCACAAGGAATTATGTTAAATCCAATGCAACAATCTGAAGCATCTAAAGTGGCACTTTTTGATATGGCTCAGTATGGATGGAAACAATGGAGAAGTGCAGAAGAAGCAGAACAAATCAACGATATGGCCTTTAACTATGTAGTCAATGATCATTTTGAAGAAAGCAGTGTTTCAAAGGCTTTTCGAGAACTCGGAAAACACATGCGCAATCAAAATAGACCTCCCCATGTCACTAAATTAGAAGAGTCTGTAGAATTGGCTCCAAAATTGACAGAATTCTATAACAAACTCAAATCTGGTCAAAATCTGGATTCTGAAAGAAAAGAGTTGAGGGACATTTTTGCTGGTTTGAAAGCCAATGCTCTTTTACTTAAAGAAAAAGGCAATCAGAAATTAATCGAACAAATTCACTATTGGTTAGATAATACAGTAGATCAAATGAACGCGCTTGAAGCTTTCCTAACAGCTACAGAAGGTCTTACTGAAAATAATGATGCCAAGGTGTGGGAGTATTATCAGGCAGGAGTCAAACATTATGACCAGTCAGTTAAACATGCCTTCTTTTACGTTGACCATTATGAATACGCAGAATTTGGTGTCCAACATATTCGACCATTTATCAATAATCTCAAAGAATACTTAGCCTTGCACATCCAATCAATGTTGAATCCAGATAAATTTGTGACAACATTTATTACGAATCGTGCTGGAATAGAAGGCGGATTGAAAGAAGTCACAGATGGTGACTTTGATACACATGTGATTGCCAAAACAACCATTGTGATTGAGAGAGGTGATTATGTAGGCTTGCGCTTTAATAAGGCAATTAAAATACACAAATTAGGTTTCGCTACGGGTACTAATACGGCCGATAATTATACCTTTAGTAATGCTCTTGTTGAATATCAAAATGAACATGGAGAATGGGTAGCCATAACGAGCCCTGCTTATACTGGTCGAGAACGTATTCTGGAATTTAATGACCTCGATATCACAGCTCAAGCTGTTCGTATGATAGCAACAGCTAAGAAGGATAATGCTTGGCTCGCCATGCGTGAAATTGCTGTAAATAGACCCCTAGAGTTGGGTAGTGAGAAAGTTAGGGGCACTATTAGTTTAAGTCCAAACCTTGTTTACAAATATGGAACAAGTGTTGTTCAGATGCAAGATGGTCGAGAAAACACAGAATCCATGATGGCACATGTTGATCAGACCAATGTCACACCAGCACAAGCTTGGGTACAAATGGACTTAGGTGGACTGCATAAAGTAAAACGAGTTCATCTGATGCAAGGGGAACGAGACAAACTAGCATCTGGTATCATCGAATATTCTGCAGATGGTACAAATTGGACAACGCTTCAAAATTTATCAGGGCAACGAACTTCTGATATCGTGCAAGAATTTACAACTCGTTTTGTTCGCATTCGCAATACACAAACCTTAAATAAGTGGTGGAGAATTGCGGAATTTACAGTAGATGTCGATAGTCCAAATCTTGACTTAACAGACACCAACGTGGAATCCTTGAAGGAAACGCCGGTAGTGGATAGCCTTGGTCGTTATGAACTTCAAATTCCAGCTGGAACTAAACTTCCTGCTCATAGCTATCTAGGTATGAAGCTTGACCGAATCCATCAAGTTAACAGTATCCAGCTACAAGGTCAAACCAACCCAGTACTCAGTC
>CAURHZ010000203.1:0-3685 GCA_963524345.1 uncultured Streptococcus sp. | reverse complement strand
CCAGAACCCGTTCCCCCAATGATACCAAGGATTTGCCCTTGCTTCATATCAAAGGGATTTCTCATTTTCGAATATTGACGAATTTCGGCTGTAGTTTCTGGTACTTTCTTTAAGGCGGTAAACTCTGTATTTTTCTCTAGGATATTGGAACCAACCATGATGAGGTTGGGATTTTTTTCAAAGGCTGCTGCTTGCTTTTCAAACCTTGTTTCTAGAGAATAATCATCACTGTCCATTCTAGCAATGAATTCTGTTTGGCATTGATTGACTCCAAAGAGAGAGGCTGGTCCTGAGCCTAAATTTTCAGGTAAATGAAAAACTTTTAAAATCGGAATCTCTCTCTGCAACTTTTGGATTTCTATTTCTAACTCTTCAGTCAATTCGCCATCACAAACTAAAATGATTTCTGTCGGTTTAAGGGTCTGCTGATAAGAACTTAGTAAACTTTTCCTTAAATTGCTAGGAGTCTCTTTTTTATAGACTGTCGTTAGAACTGAAAATTTCATTTTATAACTCCTAAACCTAATTTCCAAATAACCAATCTACAATAACTGAACGGTAGGGAACGACATGGTACCAGTCAGCTTTAAAATAAACAATGACTAGAAAGATTGAAGCGTAAACCAATATCATCAAATAAAATAAAATCCATTGAACTTTTTTGTCACCTATTTTAGATAAAATCATAGGGATATATAGGCAAATAAAGGGGGTAAAATAGTGTGCGAATCTGCCAAAAAGACTTGTTTGCAAAGTTGACGCAGTAAATAAAAAGGAGATAAAGAACAAAGTTCTTATAAATTCTTCTTCAGTCGATAACTTCTGTTTTCTAATCACTAATTCACCAAAGATCAGAACGATACCATACCAAATTGTTAAAAATACAGGTGCCCATTTATTGCTTTCCAAAAACCATGATGATTCCAGATAGGAAGTATACTGAGGGAAGAAAGAAATAAAGATAGTTGCAATTTGTTTGATAAAAGGTAAGATGATTAGAAATGCAAGGAACACAAATTGGTATATTCTTTTATTTAAAACGATTTTTTTAAGGGGGAAAAACAAGAGGCAGACGATACCAGATGTATGAAATAAGGGAGTTAGTAAGATAAATACCCATGCTAAAATCTTCTTGTTTTTTACTACGTAGTGAAACCCTAAAAAACTTAAAGCGATCGCTAGACCTTGCCTGATATTTGATAAAGAATAAAAAAAGAGTCCTAACGAGCTGAAGTAAATCAGTAAACTCATGTAAACATTTTTAGAATGCTTATAAAGCACAAGAAACCAGACAATTAAAGTTATAAAGGCATAGGAAAATAATAAAAATGGATAGTGCTCACTAAAGTTTCTTAGGAAAATATTACTTACTAAATAACCAAGTTCAAATCGAGAACGAAATAGATTTGATAAATCCGGAAGTTGTAAATGATTTGATTCAAAAATATGGATATAAGTTCCTAAGTCTCCTCCGACGCTAGAAGTACGAAAACCCGCAATGATTAAAAAAAAGAAAAAAGTCGGAAGAACAAGGAAACCTAACTCTTTTACTTTATCCTCATATTTTAATGAGAAAAAGGCCAGGAAAGAGATGTAGACGAACATTAAAAGATAGATTGTCATTTTTTCTCTCCTGCCTTTCAAATAGTTAGTTTAATAATAGTAATAATAGGTATCTTTATGTGAATCAATTTTATTCATTATCACACCAAGTAGTCTAGCTCCAACATGGTCTAATCTTCTTTTTGCTTCTATTATTTGTCGTCGTTTTGATTTTTTGATATCTACTACCAGAAGGGTAGCATCCGAAATACTGGCTAAAACTTGGGCATCAGTTGCTGCTAGCAAGGGAGGTGTATCGATAATGACATAGTCATAAAAATCCTCAAATGCTTTAAGTGTTTCATCCATAGAAGAACTAGCTAACATCTCAGAAGGATTAGGCGGAACAGGTCCTGAAGTCAGTACATCTAAATTCACATCATTTATCGTCAAATGATTAATAGAATCTACTCCTGACTTCTTTAATAGAAAGGTACTGAGTCCTTCAGTGTTATTTAGCTCGGTTAATTTATGTTGAGTTGGTTTACGCATATCCGCGTCTATGATAATCACTCTTTTCCCCTGTTGGGCCAAAGAAGCGGCAAGATTGATACTGACTTCACTCTTGCCTTCATTGGGGTTGGCACTTGTAACGACAATGATTTTAATATTTTTTCCAAATTCTGAGAACTGAAGATTACTCCTTAAAGTTCTAAAGGACTCAGCTACGATGGATTTACTGTTATGAATAACTTCGATATGCATGTCACTCACCTCTTCTCTTTCTCTCTATAGTCGGAATCATCCCGAGAACAGGTGTTCCCACTAACTCTTCCAAGTCTTCGTAAGAATCAATCGAATCACTCAGTACATATTTGATGAAAATAACATTAAATCCTACAAAAGAAAATACTAGAATAGATACAAGAAGATTCTTCCATAGAACGGGATAAACTGGAGAATCACTTCCCAGTGCTTCTGTAACAACTGACAAGTTGTCGCGCCCTAATCTATCTGCTGTAAATTTCTTGTACTGAGACACATACTCTTTAATATAACGTTCAGCTAAATTTCGATCTAGTCCTCTCACTGTTATTGTGACCAACTGAGAACCTGAGTCATTTGTTAATTTAACAGACTTGATTTTTGAAATTTCATCTGGTGATAAGCTTAATGCTTTATTGGTCTCATCTTTTACAGGGGGAAGATCTGCTATCTCTAAATAAGTCTTAGCTTGTCTTTGAAAGAGGTTTATAGCTTCAATCGTTTGCGCATCATTATTTTGCCCATTTGTTTGACTTGAAGTGTTCTTCATTATGAGCTTAGAGGATACACTGTATATAGGAGAAATGATAAAAACAGTATATAGACCAACTGCTGTCGTCCCTACTATAGTAAATAGAAGTAAAAATAGTAGTTTGCTTTTTATCAAAGAAAAAACTCTATTAATATTTTTATTAAAAATAGTCATATTATTGTTTGTTTCCTTTTATTTATTTTTTCTTTCTTAGAACTACCTAGATCCGTTCCCGGTAACCATCACTTTAATTGTTTTTAATAGTATAAGAAAATCTAACTTGATACTTTCGTGATTGATATAGAATAGATCGTAGACTAATTTATCTTTAGGAGTTAATTCATAACCACCATTTACTTGAGCCCATCCTGTGATTCCTGGGCGGACAGCTAAACGTTCATTAAAATTAGGGATATCTTTCAAAAATTCATTGATAAACTCTGGTCGTTCTGGTCGTGGTCCAATAATGGACATCTCACCTTTAATTACATTAATGATTTGTGGTAATTCATCAATTCGTGTTTTACGAATAAAACGTCCAACTTTTGTAATGCGTGTATCATTTTTGCTCGCCCATTTATGACCATTCTTTTCAGCATCTTGATACATGGATCGGAGTTTATAAATTGAAAAACTTTGTCCATTTAAACCAATTCGTTCTTGTATATAAATAGGATTACCACTTGATTCGATTACAATAAAGATACATGCTATTAAACAAATCGGGATAATTAATAGTAATGAGGGTATAGAAATTAGAAGACCTATAATTCTCTTAATTCTCCTATACATAAGCATCATTCTCCTAGAAAAAACTAAGGCGCACACATATATATGCGTGCGCCA
>CAURHZ010000202.1:0-3714 GCA_963524345.1 uncultured Streptococcus sp. | reverse complement strand
GCTCTAACCAATTGAATCAAAAGAGTCAAGAATTAATGGCAGGAGTTGATAAATTACAATCAGGATCTAGTCAATTAGCAGACAAATCCAGTCAGTTACTTTCAGGTGCTTCTCAATTAGAGAATGGAGCTAATAAATTGGCAGATGGATCTGGGAAACTTGCAGAAGGTGGAACAAAGTTAACTTCTGGATTGGAAGATTTACAGGCAGGAGTTGCTTCTTTAGGACAAGGACTAGGTAATGCTAGTGATCAACTCAAATCAGCATCAACAGAATCTAAAAATGCAGAGATTTTGTCAAATCCACTCAATCTTTCAAAAACAGACAATGATCAAGTTCCTGTAAATGGGATTGCTATGGCTCCTTATATGATATCAGTCGCTCTCTTTGTCGCTGCATTATCAACAAATATGATTTTTGCTAAATTACCTTCAGGTCGTCATCCTGAAACTCGCTGGGCTTGGTTCAAATCTCGCTTTGAGATAAATGGAGTTATAGCTGTTTTAGCCGCTGTCTTAGTCTATGGTGGCGTTCATCTTATTGGTCTAACAGCAAATCATGAAATGAGAACCTTGTTCTTAATTATTATCGCAAGCTTAACATTTATGTCTATTGTAACTGCATTAACAACATGGAATAGCCGTGTAGGAGCTTTCTTTTCTCTTATTTTGCTTTTATTACAGTTAGCATCAAGTGCAGGTACCTATCCACTTGCTTTGACAAATAATTTCTTTAGAGCTATTAATCCTTGGTTACCAATGAGTTATTCAGTTTCGGGATTACGACAAACAATTTCTATGACAGGAAATATTCATCATCAAGTCATTTTCCTTGCTGTGATATTAGCCCTATTTACTGGTTTAGGTATGCTAGCTTATCGACCTAAGAAAATGGAAGAAGATTAAAAAAATCGACCAACTGGTCGATTTTTTTATGTCTTAGATGACTTTCGTTTGTGATTATAGATTCCAAATAGTAAAAGAGAAGTAAAGGAACAGATTGCTCCAATAACAAAACCATTGGGAATAAAGGAAAGTGTAATAGTTCCTTTTCCCTTAGGAACGTCAATTTTCATAAAGCCAGTTTGAGCTTGTTTAATTTCTATTTTTTTACCATCTTGGTAGGCAGACCAACCTTTGTCATAAGGAATGGTGAAAAAAATGGACGTATCTTGTTTGACATCATATGTAGCAAAGACCTTGTTTTTAGAAGTTGATACTGTGACAGGTTGTTCTTTAATTTTTTGAATTGCCTCGGTAAAAGTTTTGGTATCTAAACGATAGAAGGTAGGAGATTCAAATGATACCTGTGAATTTCCAGGGAAACTAACATTAATATTGAAAGTTTTTTTCTCTTTAGTATATCCTAGATTAAAGAAGGAGAAGACATTATCAGTTGTAAAAGTTTTCTTTTCCCCATTTACAAGGATGTCAACCTTTTTTTGTTTGTCATTAGAAAAGTGAAGGTTTGTGAAAGAAAGATAAACTTGACTGTTTTCTGGCACTTCAATTTGATACTGGATTTCTGCATCCTCATTTGAAGAACTTGTAACACTAATCAAATCATCAGTATTCTCTGTTTTTTCATAGGGGATTGGAGAAAAATAATCAAAATTGACGTCAGCAAGTTGATTTAAAAACGAGGCCTGATTATCTAGAGTATGTTCATTGAACTTGACATCGTTGTAAATAGATTGACTAGCAAAGGCAATTGGAAGAGAGTATTGATTTTCATATAGGGTAAGATTATCTTTTTGATAGATATCTTTAAAACCATACTTATCAATAGGACTGTCTGAGATATTATACTGGATGCCAAATAAACTATCAGCCAAAATACTATTATTGGCATAACGGAGATTGAGATTGGTCCCAGAGGATTTAAAGCCAAGTTTATCCAAAGTAGAGCTTGCTGAACGATTTCGAACAGATGAAAATTGAGAGATTCCATTGTAGTTGAATTTCATACTGTCATTCCCTGTCTGAGTTTGTAGTTTTTCAGTACGAGTAAATGGATCCTCAATATATGTTGAGAAAGATTCCATAGTTGGGATATCTCTATTATATGCACTTCGAGAAGCAAATCCCCATTCCTTTGCAATTCCGTCCATTTGAGATGAAGCATTTAAACTTATTTCAACCATTATAAATAAAGAGATTAGAATGGCAAATAGATTTACAGAGATAAACTTTTTGATAAATGCAAGGAGTAAAAGCGAATAGACAACTAAAAATTCAAGAGTCAGTAGAATATTCAAATCTGTTAAAAAAGAATAATGCGATTTTAGATAGATGGTAGCTAAAAATCCTGTTACTATAAGAAAAAGCGAAACTAAAAAATTCCAGATTTTAATTTCTTTCAGACGATTTAAGACTTCCGCTGCTGTGTAAATTAACAAGGTAGAGAAAATCCAAGCATAGCGATGTAAAAACATGTTTGGAGTATGCATGCCTTGCCAAAATAAATCAAGAGCTTCAATAT
The DNA here is from genome assembly GCA_963524345.1 of uncultured Streptococcus sp. Lineage (GTDB taxonomy): Bacteria > Bacillota > Bacilli > Lactobacillales > Streptococcaceae > Streptococcus. The sequence continues at coordinate 1,233 of CAURHZ010000202.1, read as the reverse complement.
AAAAGCTTGCAATTAGAAATGTAAAGAAGATTGCATAGATAAGTTTCACGTGAAACTTAATAGATTTCAGCGTAAAAAATAAAATGGTCAAAATAAAGGGAAGTAGTCCAACAAAAATCATTGGGATGGCCCCATACTTTGTTGTGTCAAAGGAACCAATGAATTGCTTAGCAAAGAGATCAAGATACCAGCTACTTTCAGTTTGAAACTTTGTAATTTCAGTCAATTTTTCCCCATGTGTCTGTAAATCAAACAGAGTTGGAAGAGTCATAATCAAACTAGCCATACCAGCTAAAAAGGAGGTGACAACAAAATCAAGAAAAGATGATTTTAGAGCTTTAAAGTCCCAAGAAATTTGACAGAGATACCAGAAAATAAGAAACAATGCTGTCATATAGCCAAAATAATAGTTTTGGATAAATAAGATTGACAGACTTGTAAAGTATAATGAGGATTTCTTTTCAGTTATAAGTAGGTGTAAACCAGTTATAATTAAAGGAATCAAGATAAAAACATCCAGCCAGGTTTTTATCTCTAGTTGACTAACAGTGAAACTCATCAGAGCATAGGAAGTAGATAAAGCTAGTTTTAAAGTCTGAGGGATATTTTTAAATAATTTATTTAAACTAAAGAAGGTTGACAGACCAATCAATCCAAATTTTAAGAGAGTTGTCAGATAGACAGCATCTGGCATATTCGTTAGATCAAAAAAGTAAACCAGAGGCGCGAGAAAACTACCCAAGTAATAACTAGATAGGGCATAGAAGTTTAGTCCTAGACCACTTGTAAAGGTGTAAAACAAACTACCATTTCCATGTAGGATATTCCTTAGAGTTATATCAAAAATAACGTATTGATGAAAGCCATCTCCTAATAGAGGAGAGGTGTCACTATTCCAGTAGATACCTTGAGATAGGTATACTCCTGCCATAATCAATACAGGAATGATGAAAGAAACAAAATATGTCCAATATGTTTTAAAAAATAATTTCATGTTACCTCATAAAATGTTAGAAAACTCAGCTGGTTAACCCAACTGAGTTTTGAAGTTTTATTTAGTCTTTCCAAAGTTCTTTAACTTTTGCTTGTACTTCTTCATTTTCTAGGAATTCATCATAGGTTTCATCGATACGATCGATAACGCCATTTTTAGACAAGACAATGATATGGTTAGCCAAAGTTTGAATAAACTCGTGGTCATGACTGGCAAAGATGATTGATTCTTTAAAGTTT
>CAURHZ010000201.1:0-3718 GCA_963524345.1 uncultured Streptococcus sp. | reverse complement strand
ACTAAAATACTCAAAAACGCCTGCTTACGAAGTTGTTCTTAAGCAAAAAACAATTTCGTAAACAAGCGTCTACTATCCCAACTTATGATGAGTGTTCCCGCTAGGACCGAAATCCTAGCGGTAGACCAGAGCTAGACTAAGAGCACAAGACTCCATCATCATAACACTCAACAAAATTGATGATTTTATACTAATTCGATGATCGCCATTGGCGCTGCATCACCACGACGTGGTTCAGTTTTAAGGATACGAGTGTATCCACCGTTACGTTCAGCATAACGAGGTGCGATTTCTGAGAACAATTTTTGAAGTGCTGTAGTAGAAGTGTACTTGTCAGTTGCTTCATCATAGTTTTCAGATGCGATTTCATTACGTACAAAAGCAGCTGCTTGACGACGTGCATGCAAATCACCACGTTTACCTAGAGTAATCATTTTTTCAACAGTTTTACGGATTTCTTTAGCACGAGCTTCAGTTGTCACGATTGATTCGTTGATCAAAAGGTCAGTTGTCAAATCGCGAAGCATTGCTTTACGTTGTGAGCTAGTGCGTCCTAGTTTACGGTAAGCCATGTATTCCTCCTTTATTTATCTTTTAATCCAAGACCCAAATCAATGAGTTTGAGTTTCACTTCTTCCAAACTCTTGCGTCCAAGATTTCGTACTTTCATCATCTCTGCTTCAGATTTTTCTGTCAAATCATGCACAGTATTGATACCGGCACGTTTCAAACAGTTGTATGAACGCACAGACAAGTCCAGTTCCTCAATCGTACGATCCAAAATACGGTCGTCAGATTCAGTATCAGCTTCTTTCATCACTTCAGTTGACTTAGCAATCTCAGTAAGATTTGTAAACAAATCAAGATGTTCTGTCAAAATACGTGCTGAAAGCCCTAAAGCATCTTCTGGAATAATTGTTCCATTTGTCAAGATTTCAAGGGTTAATTTGTCAAATCCATCATTGCTACCTACACGAGCAGGTTCCACTTGATAGTTGACTTTGGTAACTGGTGTATAAATAGAATCTACAGCAAGTGTCCCAACTGGTGCATTATCTTTTTTATTTTCATCAGCAGGTACATATCCACGACCACTGTTAACAGTCATAGTCGCTTTTAGAGAAGAACCTTCACCGATTGTAAAGAGATAATGATCTGGATTTACAATTTCAATATCGCTATCTGTCAAAATGTCACCAGCTGTTACTTCAGCAGGACCTTCAACATCTAGTTCGATGATTTTTTCGTCTTCAACGTACGATTTCACTGCAATTCCTTTAATGTTCAGAATGATTTGCATCACGTCTTCACGAACACCTGGAACTGTGTCAAACTCATGTAAAACACCATCAATATTGATAGATGTCACAGCTGCTCCTGGTAGAGAAGCTAGAAGTACACGACGAAGAGAGTTACCAAGAGTTGTACCGTAGCCACGTTCAAGTGGTTCGATTACAAACTTGCCATAATCTTTATTTTCATCAATTTTTGTTATATTTGGTTTTTCAAACTCGATCATTTAGTTACTCCCTCTTAAACGAAAAGCAGTGTAATGCGATGATTATACACGGCGACGTTTTGGAGGACGAGCACCATTGTGTGGCACTGGAGTCACATCACGAATTGCTGTTACTTCAAGACCAGCGGCAGCAAGAGCACGAATAGCTGACTCACGACCAGAACCTGGACCTTTTACAGTAACTTCAACTGATTTAAGACCGTGTTCTTGTGCAGATTTAGCAGCAGCTTCAGAAGCCATTTGAGCAGCGAATGGTGTAGATTTACGAGAACCTTTGAAACCAAGAGCACCAGCTGATGACCAAGCAATTGCATTACCATGCACATCAGTAATCATAACAATAGTGTTATTAAATGTAGCGTGAATATGAGCAATACCAGATTCGATATTCTTTTTCACACGACGTTTACGTGTTGGTTTAGCCAAGATTTTTACCTCCTTATTTTATTTTATTTTTTCTTACCTGCAATCGCAACAGCTTTACCTTTACGAGTGCGAGCATTGTTTTTAGTGTTTTGTCCACGAACTGGAAGTCCACGACGGTGACGGATACCACGGTATGAACCGATTTCCATCAAGCGTTTGATGTTCAAGTTTACTTCACGACGAAGGTCACCTTCAACTTTGATTGCGTCAACTTCACGACGGATAGCATCTTCTTGATCTGGTGTAAGATCGCGAACACGAATATCTTCAGAAACGCCTGCAGCAGCAAGGATTTTCTTAGATGTTGGAAGTCCGATACCGTACACATAAGTCAATGAAATTACTACACGTTTGTCATTTGGAATGTCAACTCCAGCAATACGAGCCATGTTTTCTCCTTTCTATCTTATCCTTGACGTTGTTTGTGTTTTGGATTTGCTGGGCAAATTACCATAACACGACCATTACGACGAATTACTTTACAGTATTCGCAAATTGGTTTGACCGATGGTCTTACTTTCATTTTTATCCCTCCAAGTTTTTCGATTATTTAAAGCGGTATGTGATACGTCCACGTGTCAAATCGTACGGACTCATCTCCACTGTAACACGATCTCCCGCTAAAATACGAATATAGTTTTTACGAATTTTACCAGAAACTGTTGCTAAAATCTGATGTCCATTTTCAAGTTCAACCGTAAACATTGCATTCGGCATTGTATCAACTACTTTGCCTTCAACTTCAATCACATCGTCTTTTGCCACGCAAAAGTACCTCCATAAATTTCGATTCGATGCCTCTAGACACAGAGACAACAATTATAAGTCAGACTATCTCAGTATAACATTTGTAGCGGATTTTTGCAAGTGTGAAAAACGCTTTATTTCAAATTTGTCAATACTTTTTCGATATCTGAGAAGACATCATTGATATCTTGATTACCTTCGATGTCATGAACCAAACCTTTGGCACGGTAGTGAGCAATGATTGGTTCCCCTTGAGCAATATTCACATCCAAACGACGTTTGACTGTCTCAGGTTTATCATCTTCACGTTGGTAATAATCTTCTTCTTTATAGTCAACTGGTGGGTTAAAGACCTTGTGGAAAGTTTCTCCAGTTACGCGGTGGATGATACGGCCACTCAAACGTTCCAAGAGGCTATCTGGATTCACTTCAATGTTGATAACACCTTCTAGTTCGATGCCAAGTTCAGCCAATGTTTTGTCCAAGGCATGAGCTTGTTCAATTGTACGTGGGTAACCATCCAACAAGAATCCTGTTTCTTTAATATCATCTTGTGAAAGACGTTCTTTTACGATCCCATTTGTAACTTCGTCAGGAACCAATTCACCCTTGTCAATGTATGACTTAGCAAGAACACCCATTTCCGTTTGATTTGCCATAGCAGCACGGAACATATCACCTGTTGAGATATGTGCAACATGGAATTGTTCTACAATTTTTGCTGCTTGAGTTCCCTTACCTGCACCAGGTAAGCCCATAATCAAAAGATTCATGATTTGATCTCCTTATTTTATTTTTAAATAGAAGCAAAAAGTCTTTTCACCCCTATTTAAAAACAAAATAGAAGAGGGGAGACCAAACTCTCACTAATGTTAGAGTTAAACCTCCACTCCCTCAGTAATTACTGATTCAGTAATTACTTTTATTCTGTTCTGTCCATGAAACCAACATACTTACGTTTCAATAGGTAGCCTTCCAATTGTTTGATTCCTTCAATACCTGTAGAGATAATGATCAAAAGACTTG
>CAURHZ010000200.1:0-3735 GCA_963524345.1 uncultured Streptococcus sp. | reverse complement strand
GGTTAGACCGCGTTCGCCTCGGTCTCCTTTTTCACCTTTGGCACCTTGTGCTCCAGTTAAACCGCGTTCGCCTCGGTCTCCTTTTTCACCTTTGGCACCTTGGGCTCCAGTGAGACCGCGTTCGCCTCGGTCTCCTTTTTCACCTTTAGCTCCAGTTAGACCGCGTTCGCCTTGGTCCCCTTTTTCACCTTTAGCTCCTTGAGCTCCAGTTAGACCGCGTTCGCCTCGGTCCCCTTTTTCACCCTTGGCTCCATCTTTAATAGCAATTTTTTGAACAAGTTCGTCTACGCCTTCAGTATAAACACCATTTCCATCGTTATCAAGATAGAAAGTGAGGTTATTTGTATCACCAACTTTATTTTGATCAACACGTGGTTTTACTGTATCGATTAACTCTTTAGCCACACCAATTTGCATAATACGTGGCTTAGCTTCTTTAGTAACAGAATTACTAATTGGCAATCCTAAAAGTGTTTCGTTACCAAATCGATGAACTTTATAGGTAATTTGACGTTGTCCTTTTTCACCTTCTCGAACTAATCTAGTTTGACCTTCTGGTAACTTACTAGTTGGAAGATAGACAGTTTGGAAGTCAATATCTTCTGAAACAGTCTTGTTATTAGTACCGCCATAAGGGTTAGCATCCAAGTATAGTGGATTTGCTCTATAATAATAGTTAGAGTTACTGTATGGGTCATTGCTAGTCGCGGCACCACCACCACCTTGGTCCACGTTAAAAGTAACTGGTTTCAAACGAACAGATAAGTCACCATTTGGATTAATGATAGGCAAACTAAATCTGATTGTTTGTTCCATATTTGTTGAAGTAGCAGAGGTCATACTGTATCCTGAGTGAGATACGAAGTTTGCACCCTGGCTAATAGGTTTTGATTGCTCTCTTAATCTTGGAGTTGTGATAGTTGCATTTGAAGGATTTCCAAATCCATCCCCTTTATCCAAGACAAAGTTATTATTAACAAATTCACCTGGACCAGAATATTTAATTGTGAAATTCAATCTATTACCTTGACGTACTGTTGTTACATCGTAATGAATTGAATTACCACCACGTGAGTTCCCGTAGCCGCGGAAACTATAGCTACGACCACCTTGACTGATATCTGCAAATGCAACTGTATTTCCAGAACCTGAGACAATTGGATTGGCTGGATTGCTAGAAGCTCTAAAGCCACTATGTCCCTTATCCAAATCTTCCTTACGGATAGCTGGATTTTGGCGAGCATCAGAAAGGCTAAGAGCTGGTTTCAAAAGTTCATTAGTTGTTTCTGGAGCTGAAGTTGTTTCTACTTTAGCAGCTGTGCTAGTTGGCAAAACAGCACTATCAGCAACTGAACGATCAGTCGTTGTTGCAGCTGGTTTTGCTTCTTCTTTTGCTTCAACTGCGTCAGCTTTCTTCACTACAGGTGTTTCTGATACAGTTCCTTTATCAGAATTAGAACGAAGTTCTAGACCAATAATAGCTGATTGAATAGATGACTCTGCTGCTGATACTTCAGCTTCAGATGCATCTGCTTTCCCAAGCAAGCTTTGACCAACTTGGATACTTGCTTGCAAGTTAGCAGCACTTGCTTCTGTATATAACTTGCTTTCTAGTTTCTTAGCACGCGAAAGAGCCGTTAACAATTTTGACTTGTCAACAGCATCTTGATGACTTGCTTCTGCTTTTTTGTCTTTTACTTCTTCAACTTTTTCTACTGGTCTAGTAGCTTCTTCAGTTTTAGCTGGAGCCGTTTCTACTGGGTTCGCAACAGTTGGAGCTGCGTAGGTTGTTTCTTTTTTAGGTGTAGAAACTTCTGCTGGTTTAGTAGCTTCATCTACCTTATCAACAGAGACACTATTAGTTGCCTCAGGATGTTGTTCCTCTGCTTGTACTGATTGCGCATTGGCAGCAGTTCCCAAGACTAAGGCTGTTCCGAGCAAGACACTAGCTGCACCAAAGTGATACTTACGAATGGAGTATCGTTGTTGCATGCTATACCAGTCAAATGATTTTTTATGTGAATGTTTCATTTTACACTCCTAGATAGTAATTTATAGTTTATAATTTACAACTATTTGAGGCATTAATCAATATTATCTATGAAATTAATATATCTGATTTCTGCACCATGGAGCCATATTTTTTTTTTTTTTTTTTTTGAATTTAATGTACATATTTTTAATTCTTGTTTTTTTGTACAACATAATCATAATTATGATACAATATAATCTAGGAGGAATTACCTACATGCGAAACCTTTTATCCACAAAAGATCAAAGACAATTACGCTTAATGGAAATCTTAATTCAGAATCGTAATTGGCTGAGATTACATGTGCTTGCTGAAAAATTAGGATGTACAGAACGAATCCTAAAAAATGATTTAAATGAATTACGAACAGCTTTTCCAAATATTGACATCCAATCTTCCGTTAACGGAATTATGATAGATTTAGAAGTTAACACTAGTGTGGAAGACGTTTATCAATATTTTCTAGCCCATTCTCAATCTTTTCAATTACTAGAGTATATGTTTTTCAATGAGGGCCTGCCTATTTATCGAACGATAGAAAATCTTCACTCAAGTACTGCTAATCTCTATCGATTAGGTCGAAATATTACAAAAACTCTGTCAACTCAATTCCAAATTGAACTATCATTTACTCCATCCGAGATACGTGGGAATGAAACTGATATTCGCTATTTTTTTGCCCAATACTTTTCTGAGCGCTATTATTTTCTAGACTGGCCTTTTCCTGACCTTCCTGAAGAAGATTTAACAGAGTTTGCTGATTTCTTCTATAAAATCACGAATTACCCGATGCGATTTTCAATTTATAGAATGTACAAATTGATGATAGCTATCAGTATTTACCGCATCAAAAATGGTCATTTCATCGACTTACCAAATCATTTTAGCGATGAATACTATCCTCTTTTGATGAATATTCCAAACTTTGAGGAGATACTTGTCCATTTCTCTGAAAAACTAGGACTTGAAATCACTCCCGATATCATTGCCCAAATTTTTATATCCTTTATTCAAAGTAACATTTTCTTAGATCCTCAAGAATTCTTCAACTCTTTAGAAGATAACAGTGAAGCAAGATACTCTTACCAATTACTTAGTCAAATATTAGAACGCCTATCAAAACAATATAAGATTACTTTTACTAACCATGATGAGCTTATTTGGCATTTACACAATACTGCTTTCTTTGAAAGACAGGAAATCTTTTCTACCCCAATCTTATTTGAACAAAAAGCATTGACGATTAAAAAATTTGAAGTTTACTTCCCAGACTTTATGGGGAGTGCGCGTCAAGAACTGACTCAATACCGTCAGGCAATTGGACAGCATGACCATCCTGAACAGTTAGAACACTTGATGTACACCATCTTAACCCATGCTGAAAACCTCTCTACTCAGTTGTTAGAAAATCGACCACCTATCAAGGTTTTAATTATCAATAACTTTGACCATGCTATATCCCTTACCTTTGTTGATATGCTTTCCTATTACTGTAATAACCGCTTTACCTTCGATACTTGGGATGAATTGAAAACAAGTCCTGAGATTTTAAATCAGACAGATTACGACATCATCGTGTCTAATTTCTATATTCCAGGAATTACTAAGAAGTTTATTTGCCGAAACCATCTGTCAATCATGGATTTGGTTAATCATCTTAACACCTTATCAAATGAGATTCATATATCCAATACTTTATAAGC
>CAURHZ010000199.1:0-3777 GCA_963524345.1 uncultured Streptococcus sp. | reverse complement strand
AGGAGGAAGTTCATAATGATTAGTAATGTTTTACAGATAAAAAACTTACAAAAGGGATTTAAGGACACTCAGGTAGTTAACCTCAGTTCCTTATCAGTTCAACAAGGTGAGATTTATGGTTTTCTAGGTCCAAATGGAGCTGGGAAAACAACCACCATGAAGATGATTTTGTCTTTGATTTCTCGTACAGCTGGGGAGATTGAAGTGTTCGGTCAATCCATAGGTACGGACAAGCAGTATCTTAATCAGATTGGCTCTATGATTGAAGAACCGTCTTATTATCCTAATTTGACAGGCTATGAAAATCTCTTGGTCTTCCAAAAAATCCTTGGATTTGATAAGAAAAATATTCAGGAAACATTGAAAATTGTTGGGTTAGATCAACCTAAAAACAAGAAAAAATTGGTTAAAGATTATTCTCTGGGTATGAAACAGCGTTTGGCTTTAGCCTTTGCCTTAGTCAAGAAACCGCGTTTGTTGATACTGGATGAGCCAACAAACGGGCTAGACCCAGCAGGGATTCATGAAATTCGGGAACTGATTATCAAGTTGGCAAAAGAACAGGGCATTACTGCCTTCATCTCTACCCATATCCTTTCTGAAGTAGAGCATATCGCTGACCGTGTGGGGATTATCAATCATGGTCAACTGGTTTACGAGGGAGAAATTCGTAAAATTCAGTCCAATAAATGGCTGGAAGTGCGTGGGGATTTTAGAGGTCGACGTGAAGTCATTAGCCAAGTGTTATTTGGTTATCCGTGCAAGATGTTGGATATACAAGAGGATAAACTCAAGCTGACTAACCTTGCCGATCAGCATATTTCTAGTTTGTTACGAGATTTAATAGTCGAGAAAGTTCCAATTTATGAAGTGAAGCAAGAACAAGAAACCTTGGAATCTATCTTCCTCAACTTAACCAAGGAGTGAGTCTTATGTTGAATAATTTGTCTATTGAATTGCTCAAGGCAAAACGAACCAAATCCTTCCTCATTAGCATACTAGTTATGGGAGTCGGATTTGCTTGGGCAATTGCAGCCGCTACACGCTACCTAAGTAATCCAGACATGCACCAGATTAGCCTAATTTTCTATATGATAAAAGAAGTAAATGGCTTGATTCTCCCTATTGTGATTGCTCTCTTTGTATCGCGGATTGTCAAGAACGAGAAGGAGGGCAACACTTTCAAACTGCTTTTGGCAAATGGTGAAAATCTACGGCATATCTTTCTGAGTAAGCTTGGACTGACCATGTTCATTTTGACCTTTCTCGCTTTTTTGGAGGGAGTAGTAGCCCAGTTGATTGCAATCTTATCAGGTCTAGAAAGGCCTGTTAGCCTAATCCTCTGGCAGATCGTCATTTTCTTGCTAGCCTCTTTGGTCTTAACCTGTCTGTTTTTGACTTTGCAGTTTTTACTGAAGAAGCAGGCATTGATACTGGCATTAGGGATTTTCGGAGGATTTCTTGGAGTTGGATTTGGTCATGCACCAGCTTTTCTACAGCTGATTATCCCTTTTGGTGGTATAGGATATCTGTCTCTGGTGGAATACCAGCAAGTCGCCAGTCAAGTGAGTTATGTTTTTGCGACAAACCTAGGATTTAAACTATTTACATATTTGCCAATAGCCCTAATCTATCTCTTCTTATCTCTCTATTTGGTTGAAAAGAAAGGAGGCAAGCTATGATGTCTTATCTATCAGTAGAATGGCGGAAAACTAAAAAATTTTCCATGTTGATGATTGGTATTTGCTTCTTAGCTTTTTGTAGCCTGATTGGTCTTGGGATTTACTTTGGTGCAGCTTATTCTATGGTTGAAGAAAGTGAAAAAGTGCCTGTTTTATGGGGACAATTGACCTTCTATTATAGCCAGCTTTTCTTTCCGATTTTGGTCAGCCTTTATGTAGCCATGATGTTAGGAAAAGAGTTTGATAGAAAAAATATTGAATTTCTCAGAGCTAATAATGTCAGTCTTGGGAAATTATTGTTGGCAAAAGAAATAGTAATTATCTTGTTTATTGCTGTTTTACAGTTGTTCTTGTTTGGTATTTTTTATGTCAGTACCCACCTAGCTCATTTAGAAATTTCTAATTTGTTCACCTACCTCAAGTGGGATTTATTGGGGATTTTTGGAACAATTAGTATGATGGCAGTACAGTTTTTTGTGACAGCTAAAACTCGTGTTTTCAGTAAATCTGTGGGAATTGGTGCTATTGGTACTTTCGTAGGATTTATGATGATTTTTGTATCAGATAAATTATCTTTAATCTATCCCTACTCCCAAGCTATGGTGGCAATGCGGTCACGGAATTTGATAGACTTTAATTTAGTGGAAATATTACTGTTTATCATTGTAAATATTCTTCTGTGGGGGATTTTTCATACATTGAGTAATAAAGAATTGCATAAGTAATGCGAAGACTCTTCGGAGTCTTTTTCTTGTGATAAAAGCTCCAAGCTTTATTTGGTATGCTTGACCTAGTTTTTATAGAAAGAAGGTCCAATTATCAATTAGAAGAGGCCTTAGTACTGGGATTTCAAACACCTGAAGAATACCAAGCCTACAAGTAGCTAAAGGAACATTATGAGGAAGTGCCGGGGGATTACAGCTTTTCTAAACGAGAACTCACTAGTCAATTGGAAATCGCTCTTCAAAATCATAGAGGCGAGGACTTTGAAGAATATGACAAAGAGGAGTATTTGGACTTAGTTCAAAAATTAGAAGAGTTTGATTCCTCTCTTGCCACCCATTATCGTCAATTGATTGACTAGAAAGGAGAAAGTCATGAATGATTTTCTCCTTATCCCAGTAATTTTTTAGCAGTAGGAGGAATTCTCATTCTTTTATGGAGACTCTTTCTTATTGCAAGTGGACTTTTCCTTATTGGTTTTGTCAGTTTTCTTATTTTCGTTGAGGGCTATTGAATTTATCTTCTCTTTACAGAGACTTAACCTTACACGGCAGATTTAGCTCAAAATGGATTATTTAGTTTTACGACTTTCTTTATCATCTTTAATTTAGTTTTACTTGCTTTAGCATGCTGGACAGGATATAAGTGGAAGAAAGAATAGAAAATAGTCTTAACAAGTTCAAAATTTATTCCGCTTTTTAGGACATGAAAAATTTTAGAAATTGATTCTTTCTTAAATTTGAATTTCACTAGTAGTGTAAAGATGATTTTTTCTCTGAATAAAATCTGAATTTTCTCTGATATAATCTCGAATAAAAATATTAATTAGAAGTATATGAACATAAAGTTCTTATTATCAATTGGAGTATTATTCTCATTTTTTCAATCCATGGAGTTCAAGCGACTGCTGGAACATATTCTAAACATAATAGATCACTAAAAGAGACAGAAGCAGTTAATTCTATCCAATTTCATCAAGAAGATGACAACCCAGCATTAATCAACATTTATCAGAGAGCAATCAATTATGCGTATAGTCAAGGTTCAATAATTGTTTCTTCAGTAGGTTATGGTAAATAATCAAGAATCATTGGAACATTACCTTAGAGAACTTAAGGGGAAGGATTATTCACATATAGATGGGAAAGTTACGGATATTCTTGCTGGATAAGAAATGACATTGATGGCACTCAAATTAGATTATTAAACATTACGAATTTTGTTTAAGATAGTGTAAAATAGATTTGTACTAGTTTCTAAAAATTTAATTTAATAAATAAGAAACATTACAAATTGATGCATTGAGACTATTCTTTGTCAGAAATACGGAGCATTGCAGTTAGTTCTCTAAAATATTTTGAGGTGATAGAAT
>CAURHZ010000198.1:0-3813 GCA_963524345.1 uncultured Streptococcus sp. | reverse complement strand
CAAATTGTAAATGTCTTTCTTGAATTGGTCTGGTTTACCGACAGCGACTGTACGGGTCATATCTGAAGCATAGCCGTTGACTAGAACACCCAGGTCAAAGAGGAGAAGGGCGTTATTTTCAACTTTGTTTGCTGCTGGAATACCGTGTGGATTTGCAGCATTATCACCAGTCAAGACCATGGTATCAAAACTCATTTCATAACCTTCACGCTTCATAGCAAAGTCAATTTGAGCGATGATATCTGTCTCTGTCTTATCAAGAGAAATATTATCAAAACCAACCTTAACAGCCTTGTCCGCATAGAGACCTGCAACCATCATTTTTTGCACTTCGTCAGCTGATTTGATGAGGCGCATGCGTTGGATACGAGGAGTGAGGTTTTCAAACTCAGCTGTTTCAAAAACTGATTTCAAGCCATGGTATTTAGTCAAGATGAGATTGTCAAACTCAACAGCGACACGTTTGAAGTCAAGTTGTGGAAGAGCATGTTTCATTTTTTGCCATGGATTTTCAGAATCCACATAGCCCACAACTGGGAAGGAAACAGTGCTGCTTGCACGCTCAACCTCAAGGGCTGGCACAAAGAGGAGAGGTTCCTGATCTGCTAGGACAAAAAGGAACATCTGGCGTTCATGGGGATCACTGTAAAAGCCAGTGAGGTAATTGATTGTGACGGGGTCAGATACGACAGCGACGTCTAGTTTTTCTGATTCAAGATATGTTACGATTTGTTGTAATTTAGACATATGCTACCTTCTTTCTACCCCTCTATTTTGGCAAAAAATGAGAGAAAATGCAAGGGAGAAGGGTAAAAGAAAAGACAAAAAGAACTCCGACAAGATAACGGAGTTCTTTGATATAGTTTCACTTCGTTTAAGAAAAGTCAGCTTTGCTTTTGACGTCGCTGTATTCCTCAGCGATTTCTTGGCTGAGAATGTCCTCATAGGCAGGGAGTTGGATGTCCTGACCATATTTCTTCTTGAGGGCAGTAGTGACTAGGCGATAAGCTAGATTGGCATTGCGAGAGAGGATAGGCCCGTGGAAGTAAGAACCGAAAACATTTTTATAATGCACTCCTTCGCCGACCTTTTTTTCGTTATTTCCATTTCCATAGACAACCTGTCCCAGTGGTTTTTGGTCATCTGAGAGGAAGGTACGGCCCTGATGATTTTCAAAACCATAATAGGTTTCATTGAAATCTTCATTATGAATCTTGATGTCCCCGATAAAACGGTTATTGGTCTGGTTGAGGGTGTAGTGGCCCATGACACCTAGCCCTTCGATACGTCTCCCTGAAGCTTCAATATAATATTGACCCAATAGTTGGAAACCACCGCAGATAGCCAGAACCACACCGTCGTTTTGGATGTAGTTGTCAATGCTTTCTTTTTTGGCAGGTAGGTCGTCTGCAATAATACTTTGTTCAAAGTCTTGACCGCCACCGAAAAAGGCGATGTCGTAGTGATTTTCATCAAAGTCATCATGGAGAGAAACGATGTCAACCGTCACATGGGCTCCCAGCTTTTCAGCAACATACTTGAGCATGAGGATGTTTCCATTGTCCCCATAGGTATTCATGAGGTTTCCGTAGAGGTGGGCAATGTTGAGCTGATAGGGGTAAATGCCAGCTTTTGAGGAAAGTGAAGTATAAACCATTAGTTCATCTCCTTTCTAACAATCTGACGATTAGCCAGCAGTTCGCGGAATTCAAGCATAGCAGTATAAGTTGCCAGAATATAAGCATGCTTGCAGTCTTGGTTTTCAATGGTCTTAAGAACTTGTTCCAGACTACTTGTTTCAGTAATTTTATCAGCTGGATAGCCAGTTACTCGTAGGCGACGTGCGATTTCAGAATGACGAACACCTCCAGCGTTAATTTCTGGAATATCCATCTCAGTGATTTGTTCAAAATCAGCATCCCAGATCCAGCTGGTATCAATTCCGTCTGCATAGTTAGCATTGAGGAGGACAGATAGGCTAAATGGATAAGGTGCTAGTTTGATCATTTCGATAGCTTGAGTTGCACCGACTGGATTTTTAATCAAGACGAGGGTGCATTCCTTGTCACCGATATGGAAGGTTTCTTGGCGTCCAAAGACAGCACGACTCTTATCAAATCCCTGCTTGATGAGTTGGGAATCTGCGCCGAGGAAACGGGCGATAGCAACCGCAGCTAGGGCGTTGTAGATATTGTAGAGACCACCGATTTGGATTCCGTATTCTTGTCCGTCAATGACAAAGCGAGAGCGATTGTTGGTCAACTCAACTAGTTCTGTCAAGCGATAGTCGAGATCAGGACGTTTACATCCACAGCCTTCACAGATATAGGCACCCAAGTTTGCATAGGTATTCTGCTCATATTTGAGGATACCTTGGCAGTCAGGACAGAGAATTCCTTCTGTATTATAGTGAGCCAGCTGGGCTGGGCCTTTTTCCAAGTCAAAACCAAAATACTGTACAGGATTTGGAATAGCTGGCTTGTAGAAAAGTGGACTGTCTCCATTAAGAAGAACAGTGGCAGTAGGCACCTTACGAATAGCATCCAAAATCATCTTGTAAGTTGTGTAAATCTCACCATAGCGGTCCATCTGGTCACGGAAGATATTGGTGATAACAAATAAGCTTGGCTGGATATAGTCACAGATACGAGATAGACTGGCTTCATCGATTTCTAGAACGGCAATATTTTTCCCAGTTTTAGAAGATTTGGCTGTTAAGAAGGTTGTCGCAATTCCTGTAATCATGTTGGCACCGCTTGGGTTGGTCAGAACTTGACCATAAACCTCTTTTAAAATGCCGACAGTGAGGGCAGTTGTCAAGGTTTTTCCGTTGGTTCCAGTGACCACGACAATCTCGTAGTTCTTAGCTAGGTTTTGTAAAATATCTTTATCAAATTGAAGGGCAAGTTTTCCTGGGAGCGTACTTCCACGGCCAAGACGGCTTAAAACGAAGTGGGAAGAGCGCCCAGCTAGGAGGCCCAAAGTAGTTTTTAATTTCATGTTTCTATTATATCATAAAAGAGGGAAAAGACAGATTTGAGGTTCCGCAGAAGTAAAAACAGCCCGAAGAGGGCTGTCAGTTAAGATGAGATTTCAACTTAAATTGCAAACAAGTCATTCAAGTTCTCAGCCAAGGTTGGGTGAGTGAAGATTTGTTTTGTGAAGTAAGTGTAAGGAATCTTGTTGTCCATAGCAACAGTGATGATGTTGATGATTTCTTGAGAACCTTCTGAGAAGATGCTTGCTCCAAGAATTTCTTTTGTTTCAGTATTAACAACAGCTTTGAAAGCTCCGCGAAGGTCTCCGTTTACGTGACCACGAGGCATTGCTGCAACTGGAATTTCTTTCACTGCGTATGGAAGTTTCAAATCAGCTGCTTGGCTTTCAGTCAAACCAACTTGTGAAAGTGCAGGTGTGATGAACATAGTATTTGGTACATTGAGACGGTCTTCAAGTGTGTAGCTGCCATCTCCAGCAAGGTAGCTGTAAACAACACGGAAGTCATCAAGTGAAATGTAAGTAAATTGAAGTCCACCGTTGACATCCCCAACTGCAAAGACACCAGGAACGTTTGTTTGACAATGTTTGTCTACTTTAATAGCACCACGTTCAGTTAGTTCAATATCTGTATTTTCAAGTTGAAGTGGTTCTACATTTGGTTTGCGTCCAGTTGCGTAGAGAAGGGCATCGAAACGGTAAGTTTCGTTTTCAGTTACGACAAGCACTTGGTCACCGTCGTTTTTGATTTCAGTAGTACGAATATTTTGAAGCAATTCAATACCGTCTTCTTCCATGTATTGTTTAGCAAGAGCA
>CAURHZ010000197.1:0-3818 GCA_963524345.1 uncultured Streptococcus sp. | reverse complement strand
TTGGTATGAACGCAATCACAGCTCACAGCTCACAGCTCACAGCTCACAGCTCACGCTGATTATGTAATCAAGCGTATTTTTTGTCAAGCCCTAAAACAGACTTTTTCACATTTTTGTGAGAAGGTCTTTTCTGTTGTTTCTCAACTCAATGAGTTGATTGTTGGAGGTGTAAAATGGCTCCTCTAGCTATTGATAGAAGTTGGCAATCTGGAAATGAAAGAGCTGACAATTTATTTTTCTGGAGAAATTTCGGTTTTGATGAAAAAGATATTTTAATCGAAAATACTGATGGTATCATTAACGGAGCTCTGTTTGAATTTAAAAATAGCATTGCTGATCTTAATGCTGTGCTTGTTCAAGCTATCCACTATCTGTCTAAATTAAGGATAAAAGGTGGTATTCCTATACCAAGCAAAATCGTTTTAGTTGATATTAATAAAAATCGTGCTAGTGTTTATGATGCAACTCAATATCGTTTAGAAATTTTACAAAATTATACGAATAGTGCATCAAAAAATGTAAATCAGACCACTTTAAAAAATGCTACTAATCCTGAAAAAGTAATTGAATTTGATGTTCTTCAACCAAAAAGCCCTAAAAATCGTGAATTGTGTGAATTATTCCAAATAGACGAGTATCAAAAGTTTGAAATTGATTTTCCAAACATTTTAGGGTGGGCGAACTATATATACCGTCACGATAAAACAACAACAAAATCTCAAATGTTTGAGATGCTCAAACAACCATCTAATTCAATAGTCGAAAACTATATCTTACCTTGGTGTGGAGACGAAAGCGATTTTGACACCGTGATGGACGCATTAAATGACCCCGCAAATAGAAAAGATTTAGGAGCATTTTATACACCACTACCTTATGTTAAAGAAGCAACTAAACTTGTTCGTCAAGCTATTAGCAATCTTCCTAAAGGCATGGACTATGTTATTTTGGACAGATGTGCTGGTACAGGAGCATTAGAGCATTATTTAACCGAAGAAGAGTTAAGCCATGTTATCTTGAATACTTATGAAATAAAAGAATGGCTTGTTTTGTATAACAAATATATTGGGAAGGTACGGGCTATCATACCACCACTTTCAATGGTACAAGAAAACAAGGGGAACTTAGTAACAGGTGGGGATGCTTTAGCAGAAGAGTTTTTATCAATTCCAATGGAAACAGATGGAAAACATAATACATTACAAGAAGTCATAGATGACAAAAATGTTGCGATTATTGGTTTTGAAAATCCCCCTTATTCTAGCGAATTAGCCCGTGCTCAAGAAGGAAATGTTAAATCGATAGATAAATTTAGCTATATAAGGAAATTGATGTCCGATGAATTTGTTGGTGATAGTAACCATGCAAAAGATTTGCTAAATCAATTCGTTTGGTCTTTTGAAAAATACTTTATGAGAGATGAAAACGACTATTATATTTTATTTGCTCCTGTTAAGTATTGGAAATCAGTTGGTCTAATGCAAAAAATCTTTATTAATGGTTTTCTAGCAAACAGAGGGAACTTTAAAGCACAAGAAAGTTCCGTTTTGGTAGCACTTTGGAAAAACGATCAAGATAACGAAACTGAAAGTATTACTGTAACTGCTAAAGAAATATGGAGAGATAATAAAAAATGGGGAACTGGGAAAGGAGCAGCAGTCATTGATGTACCTGAGGATGCTATTCTTAAAGATGTGAAGCATGTCACTATAAAAAAAGTATACAAAACGCTAGGAGAATACTATTCTAAAAAGTTAAAAACAGATGTGTTATCTAAAATTGCTACTGGCTACGATGGTAAAGAAGTGCCATTAAAAAGCTATGGAAAACCTGTTTATAATGACAATATTTTAGCGGTTGTAGAAGCCAGTGGTTTTGGTACTACTCCGCAGGACATAAGAATGACTAGAATTGCTATTTATCATGGACGAGGTAGTCAAGTTAGAACGAATAATTACGCAGAGCAAACTGCTTTATTTGTTGCCAAGCAATACCCTCAAAAAAACTGGTATGAAAGGGATATTTACTATACAACTGCTGATAAAGGGGATTTGTATACAGAGGATACAGATTTTCTTAGAAAATCTACATTATGGACTTGTATCTCTCAAAAAAATCATTGTTTGAGCTTTGATGGTTCTGATGGAAAGTTTTATAGTAACGAAATGTGCCTAGATAAGAACTCTCTAGTTCGTAAAGAATTGATCGAACAAGAAAAATATGGAAAACTTGATAGAGCTGACTTAATGTTGCTAGGTGTCTTCGATGAATTACTTGAACTAGCTAAAAATACTCAAGAATATAATCCAAAATACAATTATGGTACTTATCAAATTGAATTGGACATAAATACATCATACAAAGATGGTAATGATAAAAAGATATTCAACAAT
The DNA here is from genome assembly GCA_963524345.1 of uncultured Streptococcus sp. Lineage (GTDB taxonomy): Bacteria > Bacillota > Bacilli > Lactobacillales > Streptococcaceae > Streptococcus. Next base: position 1,425 of record CAURHZ010000197.1, on the reverse strand, counting down.
GAAAAAGTTAACACTAAACTAAAAGAACTTAAAACAAGGTTAGCTGAATACTACGAAAATGAGCTTGAAAGTAAATTATTTGAGTATGAACTATTGAAATAGTGAGAAGACGATTTCCAAACGGAAATCGTCTTTTTCGATATTGTTGAAATACTACATTTTGTGGTTGGTTTAAACTGGTATATAGTTCCCTTTTATTTAACTGCTTGTGGTTTGCGTAGGTAACCATAGACCACACCACTTACGATTGCTCCGACCAAGACAGAGGCAAGGTAAAGAAGAGCATTTGAAGTAAGTGCAATCACGAAGATTCCTCCGTGTGGCGCCATGAGTTTGATTCCAGCAAGACCAACGAGTCCACCTGCTACTGCTGAACCAAGGATGAAACTTGGGATCGCACGAGCTGGGTCAGCGGCACCAAATGGAATCGCTCCCTCAGTGATAAATGATAAGCCCATGATAATGTTTGTCAAACCAGAGTTGCGTTCTTCCTTAGTAAATTTATCTTTGAAAAGAAGAGTTGCAACAAAGATTGCAAGTGGTGGTACCATTCCTCCAGCCATAACTGCTGCCATGGCAACAGAACCACCTGAAGAAACAGTTGCTGCAAGCGTACCTGTACCAAAGACATAGGCTGCTTTATTGACTGGTCCACCCATGTCAACAGCCATCATTCCACCAAGGACGATACCAAGAATGACAGCTGAACCACCTCCAAGACCACCAAGGAAGTCATTCATAGCAGTGTTGATTGCTGCCATTGGGATGTTAACTGCTAACATGACAAATCCTGTCAAGATTGTCCCGAGAAGTGGCAAGAGAAGGATTGACTTAGCACCTTCAAGTGAACGAGGAACTTTAACGTATTTCTTGATAGCAAGAACCAAAGCACCTGCGATAAATCCACCAACAAGGGCACCTAGGAAACCAGATGAGACACCTGCAAGAGTTGACGTTGCTTCACCACCTGCGGCATAAGGGATCTTACCAAAGGCAAAACCTTCTTTGGCAATAGCACCAGCCACGAAACCTGCTACCAAACCTGGTTTTTCAGCGATAGAGTAGGCAACATAACCTGCAAAGACTGGAAGCATCAAACCAAAGGCAGCTCCACCAATTTTCATGAACATAGAAGCTAGCTCATGGTAGGAACCAAGACTGCCAAGGTTTTCATTTGGAACACCCAAAGCACCATCAATCAAGAAGGCAAGGGCAATCATGATACCACCACCGATAACGAATGGTAACATTTGAGATACACCACTCATCAAGTGTTTGTAGAAGGCACCACCAAGGCTTTGTTTTTCGTTAGAGACAGTTGCAGCTTTTGCACCATTAGCGGCACGGTAGACTTCAGCATCTCCTGAAAGAGCCAAGTTAATCAACTCTTCTGTCTTACGGATACAGTCAGCAACCGGACGATTG
>CAURHZ010000196.1:0-3837 GCA_963524345.1 uncultured Streptococcus sp. | reverse complement strand
AGCATGGCAATCTTTTCACGAAGTTCTGCTTCTTCTTCCTGCAAGACAACTACGTCTGTATTGGTCAAACGATACAGTTGCAAGGTGACGATAGCCTCAGCCTGTTCTTCCGTAAAATCATAGCTAACTTTGAGGTTTTCCTTGGCGTCCGCCTTATTCTCAGAAGCACGGATAAGCGCAATGACTTCGTCCAAAATCGAAATCACGCGAATCAAACCTTCGACGATATGGAGACGTTTCTCAGCCTTTTCCTTGTCAAAGCGTGAACGCGCCAAAATCACTTCACGACGGTGAGCGATGTAGCTAGACAGGATTGGAACAATCCCAACCTGACGAGGCGTGAAATTATCAATTGCCACCATATTAAAGTTGTAGTTGATTTGTAGGTCGGTGTACTTAAATAGGTAGTTGAGAACAAGCTCCGTATTAGCGTCTTTTTTAAGTTCGATAGCGATACGAAGACCATCACGGTCAGACTCATCACGAACCTCAGCAATACCAGCCACCTTATTATTGACACGAACATCATCGATTTTCTTGACCAGATTGGCCTTGTTGATTTCATAAGGAATCTCAGTAATAACGATTTGTTCCTTACCACCTTTTAGCTTTTCAATCTCAGTCTTGGAACGAACAACCACGCGCCCTTTCCCAGTTTCATAGGCCTTCTTGATTTCATCACGACCCTGAATGATTCCTCCAGTCGGAAAATCTGGTCCAGGCAAAAATTCCATGAGCTTGTCCACCTTAGCTGTTGGATGGTCAATCATATAAACAGTGGCATCAATGACCTCAGCTAAATTATGGGGTGGAATATCTGTGGCATATCCAGCCGAAATCCCAGTCGATCCATTTACCAAGAGATTTGGAAAGGCTGCCGGCAAGACTGTCGGCTCTTTCTCTGTATCGTCAAAGTTCCAAGCAAAAGGAACGGTCTTTTTATCGATATCTTGAAGAAGGTAACCAGCAATTTCAGACAAACGCGCCTCGGTATAACGCATGGCCGCAGGCGGATCACCGTCCATAGAACCGTTATTACCGTGCATTTCAACTAGAATCTCACGATTTTTCCAGTCCTGTGACATACGAACCATGGCATCATAGATAGAACTATCACCGTGTGGGTGGAAATTCCCCATGATATTCCCGACAGACTTGGCCGACTTACGGTAGCTCTTGTCAAAGGTATTGCCATCCTTATTCATCGAATAAAGAATGCGGCGCTGAACCGGCTTCAAGCCATCACGAATGTCTGGCAAAGCCCGGTCTTGAATAATGTATTTTGAGTAGCGACCAAAGCGCTCTCCCATGATGTCCTCTAGGGACATGTTTTGAATGTTAGACATATAGGATACAGAGCCCGTAAAATATCAAGTGAAAATATAAAATTCTTAAAGCGAGCGATGTTCGCAAGAGAATTTATCTTTTTCACACAGCATTTAGGGCGTGTTCAACTCCTTTCAAAGAATGTAGAGTAGGTTTTTATACAGTAAAAGATATTTTACGGGAATTAGTCCCGTATTCAGTTACCGTGAGTAACCAAACAATCCTTTCTGTAGTTTAATCTTTTAAATTAGTCAGCAATTAAGAAGTCTCTCCTCAGCGTATTGAATCATCTCCTTAGCTACTTCCTTATCGTAATCAAATCCCATCTTTTGAGCAAGGATTTGAGCTTCTCTGTGGAAAAGTTGCATCGTAGCAAACATTGACTGAGTAAGTTTCTCTATACTTGAAAAATCAAGCAAATTTGAGAATTCCTTCTCTTTCTCAGCAGGTAAATACTGAAAGAGGTGCTTGTAGTTCTTGCCGATATTGACTTTCCCCCTATCACTTGCAACCTGCCAAGCTAAGATTTTCAGGAGTTCTTGTTGACAAATGCCATAGAGATGATCGGTCGCATAAATAACTTGCTTACGACAGATTCCTTTGACCACGTAGGCTGACACCCACCAAAATTCATTGCAGACTTTTTCAAACTCTATCGCACTAGCTGGGCTTGTCCAGTAACGCTCTAGATTTTGAGAATAGGGTTCAAATAAATGTTCTGGATCTTCTAAAACAGTGAATCCTGCCTCACTATCCACCCACTCTTTGATGTGCTCTTTTGGACAAAGAGTCAAATCAATGCGGTTACCATCCTCAAAGAGCATGAGAAATAGACGGCGATGTCCCAAACTAACCTCTTGCTCGATAATACGTTTACCAAACTGATCTATCCAAGATAAATCTGAAATTAGTTCTTCAAAGTTCTCAACGAGATAAACAACATCATAGTCCTGAAATTCATCTTTTAGGGTCTTTGGATTTATCCGTGAACCAGACATAGCGACAGCCGCGACTTGTAAGGTTTCAGCAGTCTTTAAAATTACATCGAGCATTTCTGTTTCAGTTCTCATTTTTATACCCATTCATTAAAAACTAACTTAAAACACTGTCGCTTCTTCCAGCGTAAACTTGACATTGTCTTCAATCCACTTACGTCGTGGTTCGACCTTGTCTCCCATAAGGACATTGACACGACGTTCGGCGCGTGCTAGGTCACACGTATGAGGGTGCGGGTTTCTGGATTCATGGTTGTTTCCCAGAGTTGGTCCGCGTTCATCTCACCAAGACCTTTATATCGTTGGAGTGTTGCGCCTTTGCCGAACTGCTTGCGGAGTTCTTCTAGTTCACCGTCTGTCCAAGCATAGGCCACTTCTTCTTTCTTGCCTTTGCCTTTTGACATCTTGTAAAGAGGTGGAAGGGCAATATAGACATGGCCTGCCTCAACTAGTGGACGCATATAGCGGTAGAAAAAGGTCAAGAGCAAGGTCTGGATATGGGCACCGTCGGTATCCGCATCGGTCATGATAATGATCTTGTCATAGTTGGCATCTTCAATGGAGAAATCTGCTCCCACACCCGCACCGATAGTATAAATCATGGTATTGATCTCTTCATTTTTGAGGATATCCGCCATCTTGGCTTTAGCTGTATTGATAACCTTACCACGAAGGGGCAAGATTGCCTGGAACTTGCGGTCACGGCCTTGTTTGGCAGAACCACCGGCAGAGTCCCCCTCGACTAGATAGAGTTCATTCTTAGCTGGATTCTTAGACTGGGCTGGAGTCAATTTCCCAGACAACAAGCCCTTATCTTTTTTATTTTTCTTACCATTCCGGCTCTCATCACGCGCCTTGCGAGCCGCTTCACGAGCATCACGAGCCTTGATAGCCTTACGGATGAGGTTAGAAGCAAGCTCCCCATTTTCCATGAGGAAGAAGGTCAACTTATCCGCCACAATTCCATCCACAACTGGACGAGCTAGTGGGCTCCCCAGCTTGTCCTTGGTCTGTCCTTCAAACTGGAGGTGTTCTTCAGGAACCAAGATAGAAAGAACGGCCGCTAGTCCCTCACGATAGTCTGACCCTTCAAGGTTTTTATCTTTTTCCTTGAGAAGCCCCGTCTTACGCGCATAGTCATTCATAACCTTGGTAATGGCAGACTTGAGTCCTGTCTCGTGCGTTCCACCGTCCTTGGTGCGAACATTATTGACAAAGGATAGAATGTTATCTGAAAATCCGTCATTGTACTGGAGGGCCACTTCCACTTGGAAACCATTGTCTTCCCCTTCAAAGTAAAGAACTGGCGTTAAGGTCTCCTTGTCTTCGTTCAGATAAGAAACAAAGTCTTGTACCCCATTTTCATAGTGGAATTCAATCGCTTCGTCTGTTCGTTTATCAGTCAAAGACAAGGTCACATTTTTCAAGAGAAAGGCTGATTCATTGAGGCGCTCTGAAATGGTATTGTACTTGAAATCGATTGTAGAAAAGATCGTCGCATCAGGCATGAAAGTAA
>CAURHZ010000195.1:0-3839 GCA_963524345.1 uncultured Streptococcus sp. | reverse complement strand
ATGATGAGGGTATCAATAAAGGTTCCTGTCATGGAAATCAAACCTTGCTCTACTGGTTCATTTGTCTTAGCCGCAGCAGCTGCAATGGGAGCAGAACCCAGACCAGATTCGTTTGAGAACACACCACGCGCCACACCATTTTGAATAGCCATTCGAATGCTAGCACCGGCAAATCCACCTACCGCAGCAACTGGACTAAAAGCTGATGTCAAGATTAAAGCGATTGTAGCAGGGATTTTCTCGATATTAAAGAAAATAACTGTAAGAGTTCCCAAAATATAAATGATAGCCATAAAAGGAACAACAGTAGTTGAAATCTTAGAAATGGACTTGAGCCCGCCAAAAACTGCAATCGCTACAAATACAGACAACACAAGAGCTGTGATGGCTGGCGAAATAGTCGTTGTATTCTGGATAGATTCTGTAATCGAGTTGACTTGGGTAAAGGTCCCGATTCCCAACAAAGCTACTAGCACACCTGCCAGGGCAAAGAAGATGGCAAGGGGACGCCACTTTTCTCCCATCCCTAGAAGGATATAGTGCATCGGACCTCCCGCCACTGCACCATGGTCATCCTTAGTGCGGTATTTAATGGCTAATAATCCTTCCGCATACTTAGTAGCCATCCCAAAGAAAGCAGCCATCCACATCCAAAAGAGGGCTCCTGGGCCACCGACCTTGATAGCCGTCGCCACCCCGATAATATTTCCCGTACCAACTGTCGCTGCGAGTGCTGTACACAAGGCCGCAAAACTGGATACATCGCCATGCCCCTTGTCCTTAGTAAAAATGAGTTGGAAGGCCTTTGGCAGACGCAAAATCTGCAAAAGTCCTAGACGGGCAGTTAGGTAAATCCCTGTCCCAACCAATAAAATCAAAAGGGGTGGGCCCCAAGCAAAAGCATCGATTGATTTAAGCAATTCTAACATTTCCTTCTCCTATCTTTTCAACCCCAAAAGAAAGAGCACATGCAAGATACATGTACTCTGGAATGCTTAGATAAATGCTAAAAAGCTGTCTATCCTAGCTCTGTCCTTTTACCTGAGAGTTTGAGCAGTTACCTGCCTTGCCCCTTCGGTGCCTTTACGGTCTCTCCAGAGTTCCGTCCATTTACAGTCATGAAAAATCAAACGATTCTCCACTTCTATTAAACTTCATTCGGTGTTGGTATTTAATTGATTCTTATTTTACAAAAAATGTTGGCTTTTGTCAATGTGTTTATTAGTAAAAATTAGTTCAACAGTTTTTACTTTATGAATTCCGAAATATTTCTTATCCTTTAAAAGTGACAATAGTTGCACCACTGCCCCCAGCATTTTGTGGGGCATAGCCGAAACTCTTGACATGTTTGTTTCTTTGTAGGTATTTAGTGACTCCTTCACGGATGACACCTGTTCCGATACCATGGATGATATCGACTTGGGCCATATTATTGAGCAGGGCTTGGTCGATAAAGTCATCTAGCTCATTCATGGCCTCTTCATAACGTTTGCCTCGAAGGTCCAGTCTTGCTTGTGGGCCACGACCAGAAGTTCGTTTCACAACATTGACCTGTTTCTTCTTGACTTGCTTTTCTTGCTGAGCCGGAACAAGGTCAAATTCTTTCTCTTCCAAGGTCATCTTGATCAAGCCAACTTGGGCTTCCCAGCGGCCGTCCTTAAGTTGACTGGTCAAGGTACCACGCTGTCCATAACTGAGAACCACGATATCATCTCCCACCTTTGGCGCTCGTTTTTTCTTGGCCTTTTGAAGGACCTTGTTTTTAGACAAATCTACTTTTTCAGGAGCCAATTTTTTCAACTTGGCCTTGGCTTCAATGATTTCATGGGGTTTGAGTTGAGATTTACTATGGAGATTTTTGAGAATCTGGTCACTTTCACTTATGGCCATGTCCACAATCTCAGCAGCCTGTTCACGAGCCTTGTTAAGCTCGGTTTCCTTTTCACGATTGAGCTCATTGTAGAGTTTTTTGAGAGCACGGTTCATCTTGAGATTTTCTTGCTCCACCTCACGGATATTGTCCAAGCGTTTGCGACTTTCCAGTGTCTGCTCTTCCAGTTGCTCAATGATACGATTGACATCATTGTCTTGATCGACCTGCTGACTAGCATCCCCTACGATTACTTCAGATAGGCCTAGACGTTTAGCAATTTCAAAGGCATTGCTTCGGCCAGGGACTCCCTGCATAAAGCGATAAGTCGGGCGAAGAGTCGCAGTATCAAACTCCATACTGGCATTTTGGACAAAAGCTGTCTCGATACCATAAGCCTTGAGCTCAGGATAGTGAGTGGTTGCCATGGTTTTGACTTGACGCAGGCGAAGGTCTTCCAGAATAGCCATGGCAAGGGCTGCTCCTTCTTGAGGGTCTGTACCAGCCCCCAACTCATCCAAGAGTAGAAGTGAATGTTGATTGACCTTTCCAAGAATATCCACGATATTGGTCATGTGGCTAGAGAAGGTAGACAAACTCTGCTCAATAGATTGCTCATCGCCAATATCAGCAAAGATTTCTTCAAAAATACCCACACGACTTCCCTTGTCTGCTAAAATCGGCAAACCAGACTGGGCCATAACCTGTGTCAAGCCCAGAGTTTTGAGCATGATGGTCTTACCACCTGTATTTGGACCTGTGATGACAATGGCTGTTAAATCTTGACCAAAATGGACATCATTTGCGACGGCATTTTTGACCAGAGGATGGCAGACATGGAGCAGTTGAATCTCTTGATTTTCTGATAGCTGAGGAACAACTGCTTGTCTTTCTTGGATAAAGCGAACCTTGGCACGAATCAAGTCCAGATGACCGATAATCCAAGCATCATTGGCAATCTCAGCCGCATGAGGGCGGACACGCTCAGAAATTTCTTGGAGAATACGAAGCATTTCATAGCGCTCATCTGCTCGCAGACTAGCAATTTCTTCGCTCAGTTTGACCACCTCACGGGGTTCGATATAGACGGTATTTCCACTAGCAGAAATATCATGAACAACACCAGCAATCTTGTTGCGGTATGTGTTTTTGACAGGTAAAACCTGACGGCCATTTCTGCTGGCAACAATCCCTTCCGTCAACATCTGCGCTTTTTGCTTGAGCAGGTCCTGTAAAACATCGCGTACCTGACTCTCGCTATCATGGATTTTTCGACGGATTCGCGCCAATTCTTCACTGGCAAAATTTTCAATGAAACCTGCATCATTAAAGGCTTGTAAATTTCCTTGTAATTGCGGAAAATCATGTAATTTCTCAAACCAAAGGGCTAATTCTTCCAAACTAACATTTTCCAGATTGGCATAAAAAGTTTGCAGTTCTCGGCTAGCAAGAAGCACGCGCTTCAAGAGTAGGAACTCCTCGATATTGAGGTCTGCTCCCATCTCCAACCGCTTGCAGACTCCTGCAATTTCCTTAGTTGCGAGAATGGTAAAATGCGGTTGCTCGACAAAGAGAGCCTGCATTTCCTTCATCTCAGCAAAAGCCTGTTTGATTTTATCTGCTTTGGCAGTCGGAGCCAGCTGTCTCAATTGCTCCAAGCCCTGCTCGGTCAACAAATGGGATTCAAACAAAGCCTTGACCTTATTGAACTCTAATGTTTCTAATATTTTCTTGTTCATCTTTATTTCCTTGTCTTTGAATGTTTAGGTGTGGTATACTCAATGAAAATCAAAGAGCAAACTAGGAAGCTAGCCACAGGTTGCTCAAAACACTGTTTTGAGGTTGGAGATAGAACTGACGTGGTTTAAAAGAGATTTTGGAAGAATATAAATTGAAATAAGGCTGATAGTATTCATTTCACTATCAGCCTTACAGGTTATTTAACGTTTCAGAAAAACTATAATGTCAA